>NZ_JBCGDO010000020.1:0-55705 GCF_038739835.1 Flavobacterium aureirubrum | reverse complement strand
GTATTTCTGGGATGGTAGTGGTTAAATCAAAGGTCTCAAAGCCCGCAATACCGGTGTAATCACACAAAGCATAAGGCGATGGGGTCGTGGCTTCGGGTGTCGGGTCAACGATTAGTTGGAGTTGGACAATGTTAGCGCAACCGGTTAGGGTGAAAAATACTCGTACATACAATGTTTGTACATTGGGCTCGATATTTTCATAAGGACTGCTTAATGGCGGTACGGCTCCTATTAGCGCATTGGTTTCTGTTTCGTAAAAACTTACTGAAACGCCTGCGGGTAGGGTTCCTCCTGCTATCTCATTGATAACACTATTCAAATCAAATACACCAAAGCCATCGTTGTTTGGGTCGCAGTAACGCAACGGTTGTGGGGTTACAGCCAATGGTCCTTGGGTAACACGCAATAATTGTGTGGTAGTTGCATAACAGCCTGTGGTGGTATTCTCTACGCGCAGGTACACAATTTCATTGTCTGTTCCTGTATAGGTTAGCGGGGTTTGTATCGGATTGGTTTCATTTTGTGCATCAAGTAGGGTGTTGTGGTAGGTAATGATTAGCCCAGTAACACCGCCGGTAACTACGTCTTCGTTTATAGAAAGGTCAAACAATGCTTGGGTGCTTACACCGTTGCTGCATTGGAATATCGTGGCTGGTGCCGTTACTTGGGGTAATGGATTGACTACTAAATTAAACGAGCTTACCGTGTTGCATCCCGTTGTCGTGTTGCGGATGTTAATCCATATTTGTTGTGGATTGCTGGTGTTGGTATACGTATTTGGTAGTGGGTTACTTTGACTTGTAGCCTCGGCTTGGGTAGCGTAATAGCTAACCACTACATTGGTTTGTCCGTTGGCTATTTCGGCTGTTTTGGTGTTTAATATGAATGGTTCTGTGTCGTCTCCTGGGTTATTGGTATCGCACAACGCATAATCTGTTATTACTGGATTGGCCAATGGCAATGGGTTGACAATCAATTGTAATGACGTCGTGGAAATACAACTGGGAGATCCCACAAAATAGGCTCTTACATCTAGTGTGAATATTCCAGCATTATTCAAGTTACAATATGGACTCGACTGAGCAAAACCACTTGCAGTAGTTTCATAAAACTCAACAACGATATTTGGATTGCCACCAGTTATCTCATTTATCTTAGTCGTCAAATCAAAACATGCTATCCCGTCGTTATTATTACTGTCATCACAAACTACTAAAGGACTAGGAGTAACTATCGTTGGTGCGGTGTTTACCGTTACTACTGCTGAACCCGTTTGTGGCTGGGAACAGGTGGAGGCACTTCCTTCTTGAACGCTAACTAAAGTATAGGTAAACGTACCAAAAGAGGACGTTGGCACATTAATTACAGCCGTATTTCCACCACCAGAAGTTACTAGCGGTGCCTGAATAGCATTATTTATAGTATACACAAAAGTATAAGGTCCAACGCCATTAGCTCCTGTAAATACCAATTGTGGTGCTGTTGCATTTAAACAAGTAGCCACACTTCCTGATATTGTTGCTGTAGGCAATGGATTAACAGTGATAATAGCCGTTCCTGTTTGATTTTGAGAACAAGATGGTGTTCCTGAACTTTGAACGCTTACTAAAGAATATGTAAATGTACCAGGAACAGAAGTAGGTACGCTTAAAGTAATACTATTTCCCAAAGTTGTTGTTATAGTAGGTTGCACCACATTATTAATAGCATAAGTAAAAGTATACGGCGCTGTTCCATTAGCACCAGTCAAAACTACAGAGGGATTTCCGGCATTTTGACACACTGTTGTTGTACCAGTAATAGAAGCTGTTGGCAACGAACGAACCGTCACAGTTGCTGTACCTGTAACAACTCTTGAACAAGAAGTTGCAGTATTGGTAACACTTACCAAACTATATACTGAATTTGCGGTAAGATTAGGAGTAGTTACAGTAGTAGTGCCAGTGCCATTTAAAACAATAGTTTGATTAGCACCTGCATCAACAGTATAGGTAATTGTTGCATTGGGCGTACCATTAAACGTTATTACGGCATTGGTACCAGAGCAAATCGCAGTGGTTCCTGAAATAGTTGCCGTAGGCAATGGATTTACAATTAGTTGAAAAGTAGTCGTACCAAAAGTCAATGGGTTTGCAATTTCCTCTAATCGCACAAAAATGGTTTGGGGATTGGATGTATTCACAAAAGCACTAATTGGACTAATAGCACCTGTATCATTATCAGCAGCAGCTTGCGTTAGATGGTAGGTTACTATGTAATCGGCTGGATTATTGGTCCCAAGAACAATTGCTGTTTGGGGCGCAAAATTAAAAGATGCCGTTCCGCTACCCAAGGCACTTTCGCATAAGGTTAAATTGGGTGGTTGTACCGGAGTGGCGTTACAATTTATGTAGCCAACAGTAAATGTAAATACAGATATACAGCCACTAGAAGTAGGACCATTATCGGTTACTGACATAAAAATAGTGGCACCCGCAGCAGGTGCAACATAAGATGCAGCATTTGGAATGGAATTATCTAAATTTTGAGCACCATTAGCAGTGGTATGAAAAAATATTTCATAATTACTTGGCGTTAAACCTGTACCATTAAAAATATTGGCCACAGCAGTATTAAGATTAAAACTTGGAATATTGCTACACTGCGTTAAATTTGTAGGAGGATTTATAGGTGGTGGAGCACTAAAAGAAACTGTTGCAGTGGCAGTGGCATTGGCAACGCAACCTGGTTTATTAACAACAACAGTATACGTTCCTGGCTGCGTAACCGCAATGGACTGCGTATTTCCAGGGATTGGACCTGTTACAGAAGAAGACCATTGATAGCTTGTCGCCCCTGCAATTGTTGCTGTTAATATGGCTTGTCCACCGGGGCATATCACTTGATTGGCTAATGAAAGCGGACAAATAATATTACAATCAGTGGCACCTGCACCTGCTTGTCCTGCATTTGTTTGTGTAACGGTGATATTACCCGCTTGTCCACTAAAATTGGTAAGTAAAACAACATAAACATCCCCAACCACAGCATTAGCTATGGTAAAGTTCTCCACGGCAGCCGCAGAAAAACTACAGCTAACACTTGTGGTTGGATTTAAATTTGCTGGTCCGCATACAGGTCCCGAAAAAGGTCCCCATAAAATATAATCTACATCAATTGGATTACCGGCATTAGTAGCTTGTGAAATTTGGAAATTAATAGTTCCCGCAACACCAATTTGCATGTAGAACCATGCAGGATTGGGCTGACTTCCCAAACACTCATAATCAATACCCGCTTCAGCAGCTGTACCAGTTGAATTTGGGAAAGTTAATGCCGATCCACCCGCACAAAAAGCATCACTAGCAGCACAATTTGCACCTTGACTAAAAGCTAAGTGCGTGGTTAAAAGAGTAATAAATATGTAAAAGATATAAAATTTCTTCATTTTAATAGCATTTTAAGGAGCGAAAAGTACATAATTTTAGCAAATAATTAACTTAAAATTTACTTTTTTTTAAATGAAAATAGACTTCACAAGAGTTTGATTTAATTAATTATATTTGTATTCTTAAAACAAACCGCAATTAAATAAGAAATTAATGATAAATAACAATTATAATAGTGATGAATTAGGAGATAATCATATTGCCACGAGCGCGCAAAACCCATTAAGAAATGATGCTTTTGAATTATCAGATGAAAAAAAAATAGAACTCATAAAAGCGGATGTTGAGAACATCTTGAGAACACTTGGTATGGACTTGACTGATGACAGCATCAAAGGCACTCCCAACCGTGTGGCGAAAATGTTTGTAAAAGAAATTTTTGGCGGCTTACATCCTAATAAAAAACCCAATTCCTCTACCTTTAAAAACAACTACAAATATGGCGAGATGCTAGTAGAAAAAAACATTACCCTCTACTCTACTTGTGAACATCATTTATTGCCCATTGTGGGCAGAGCTCATGTAGCTTACATATCCAACGGTACCGTTGTTGGTCTTTCAAAAATGAATAGAATTGTTGATTATTATGCCAAAAGACCGCAGGTGCAAGAACGATTGACTATGCAAATCGTGCAGGAATTGCAAAAGGTTTTAAACACCGAAGATGTGGCCTGCATTATTGATGCTAAGCATCTTTGTGTCAATTCAAGAGGAATTCGTGATATAGAAAGTAGTACGATAACTTCTGAATTTGGTGGTAAATTTAAGAATGAACAAACTAAAAGAGAGTTTTTGGATTACGTGAAATTTGATACTCAATTTTAACAGTAACCGATATTAATTAGCCCTGATTACTTCACACTGCTTTAATCTTTTATCGTAGTTCAATGAATTACATTTGCAGTGAAGATTCTTTTCTTTTTTAAAGAAAAGATGGTAACGAAAAGCAGGAAATAGCTTCTGAAATAAATTTAGAATAAATCAAAAAAAAATGCAACTTATTAAAAATAATTCTTTGAAAATATACAATTCGCTCACGGGTCAAAAAGAACTTTTCACGCCGGTTCATGAGGGCAACGTAGGCATGTATGTTTGTGGTCCGACCGTGTACAGCAATGTTCACTTGGGGAACGTTAGAACATTTATGTCGTTTGATATGATTTTTAGATATTTGCTACATTTAGGGTATAAAGTACGGTATGTACGCAATATCACCGATGTGGGGCATATAGTGGACGATGTGGATGACGGAGAAGATAAAATTGCCAAAAAAGCGCGTGTCGAACAACTAGAACCTATGGAAATTGTACAACGTTATACCGTTGATTTTCATCATGTTTTAAAACAATTTAACTTTTTACCGCCAAGTATTGAGCCTACAGCCACAGGTCATATCATTGAACAAATTGAAATCGTAAAGCAAATTATCGATAAGGGATTTGCTTATGAAACCAATGGTTCTGTATATTTTGATGTGGTAAAATTTAATGAAACCAATCATTACGGAAAGTTAAGCGGCAGAAATATTGACGAAATGTTAGCCAATACGCGCGATACGGATGGTCAAAGCGATAAAAAGAATCCTCAAGATTTTGCCCTTTGGAAAAAAGCCGAACCCGAACATATTATGAGATGGCCTTCGCCATGGGGAATTGGTTTTCCGGGTTGGCATTTAGAGTGTACTGCAATGAGCACCAAATATCTGGGAGAAACTTTTGATATTCACGGTGGTGGGATGGATTTGAAATTTCCACATCATGAGTGTGAAATTGCTCAGAATGAAGCGTGCACTGGTCATAGTCCTGTTAACTATTGGATGCACGCCAATATGTTGACACTAAATGGTAAAAAAATGTCGAAATCGACTGGAAATAATATTCTTCCTGACGAAATTTACAATGGTGGTAGCCCTTTTTTAAGTAAAGCTTTTTCACCCAATGTGGCGCGCTTTTTTATGATGCAAGCACACTACAGAAGCATTCTTGATTTTACCAACGATGGCATTGTTGCGGCTGAAAAGGGCTTCAACCGCTTGATGGAAGGATTGGAAATTCTGAAAAATTTACAACCTAGCAATACTTCCACACTTGATTTGCATTCCTGGAAACAAGACTGTTATGATGCCATGAATGACGATTTTAATACGCCTATTTTGATTGCTAATTTATTTGAAGGTATTCGATTTGTCAATGTGGTTAACGATGGAAAGGAGAGCTTAAACGCCGATGATTTAAAAATGCTGTCAGAAACACTGCATACTTTTATATTTGATGTTATTGGCATTAAAAATGAAAGAAATAGTTCCAATAATGCAGACAAATTAGAAGGTGTTGTTGAAATGCTTATTACGATGAGAAAAGAAGCTCGAGCGAATAAAAATTTCCAATTATCGGATGAAATTCGTGACAACCTTTTGGCATTAGGAATACAATTAAAAGACGGTAAAGAGGGAACTAGTTTTAGCATTTCATAAGTTCGATGTTAAAGAAAATTATCATAGCGCCCTTTTTATTCTTAATCTATTTTTACAAAATTGTACTTTCTCCTTTAATGCCTTCTACTTGCCGATTTCAGCCTACGTGTTCCAGTTATTTTATTGAAGCTTTAAAAGTACATGGCGTTTTTTATGGCACTTATTTGGGTATTGGTAGAATTGCGCGTTGTCATCCGTGGGGAAAAAATGGTTACGATCCTGTGCCAGAGAAAAAATGTAAGCACCAAAGAATTTGATCCTATTTTGTCTGCTTTTTGCAACAATTAACTATTTTTACATCTAATCTTTAATCAAATAAAAGAATTGACCATGATTTGGAATCCATCAGAAGGAATAAATATAGGTTTCTTTACTATCCGATATTACAGCTTAATGTTTGTAATTGCCTTTGGTCTAGGTTGGTATATTATGAAACATATCTTTAAAAAAGAAAATGAACCCATAGAAAAACTAGACACTTTATTTATTTGGACTGTGGTAGCAACCTTAGTAGGTGCTAGATTAGGACATGTGTTTTTTTACGATTGGGAATATTATCGCAACAATTTATTAGAAATTTTACTGCCTTTCCGGTTTAGTCCCGAGTTTGAATTTACAGGGTTTCAAGGTTTAGCCAGTCATGGTGCTGCTATCGGAATTATTGTAGCCATGTATTTTTATAGTACTAAAGTTATTAAAAGACCTATTCTTTGGGTTTTAGATAGAGTTGTAATTCCAGTTGCAAGTGGTGCTGTTTTTGTTAGAATTGGAAATTTTTTCAACTCCGAAATATACGGTCATGTTACTTCAAAAGATCATTTTTATGCGGTGAAATTTCTTAGAGAAGATGACTATTGGGATACGCATAGTTTATTTCAAATCACAAACAATCCCGATAAAAATGAAGCTTTCAATCTCATTCAAAATGACCCTAAGTTTGTAGATATTTTAAATCAAATTCCGTATCGACATCCAGCGCAGTTGTATGAAGCAAGTATGTATGTAATTGTTTTCCTTATTCTTTTCTTTTTGTATTGGAAAACTAAAACCGCAGAAAAGCATGGTTTACTTTTTGGTTATTTTTTAATTTTACTTTGGTCTGTACGATTTATTGTAGAATATGTAAAGGAAAGTCAAGGCGGCATTGAAGAAACTTTTGGTCTATTTACCACAGGACAATGGCTCAGTATCCCTTTTATTTTGGTGGGTATTTACTACGTTTTTGTTGCCGAAAAACCGGTTGCAGATAAAATTTAAAAAATAGTATAAGATACTAAAAGTCTCAATGAAAATTGGGACTTTTTTATTACTCTTCCTCAGTGGTATGTGAGTGTGAATAACTTCGCCATTTTTCAATACAGCCTTTCATGTCTTGCGGCAAATCAGTGTCAAATCGCATAAATTCGTTTGTAGTAGGATGTACAAAACCAAGTGTCTTTGCGTGTAACGCTTGCCTTGGCAATGTTTTAAAACAGTTGTCTATAAATTGCTTGTATTTAGTAAAAGTGGTGCCTTTTAAAATTAAATCTCCACCATATCTCGCATCATTAAATAAGGTATGACCAATATGTTTCATGTGCACTCTTATTTGATGCGTTCTACCTGTTTCTAATTTACACGAAACCAAAGTAACATATCCAAAACGTTCCAAAACTTTATAATGAGTAACTGCATGTTTTCCGATTTCTGGATCGGCAAAAACAGCCATTTGCATTCTATCTTTCACGTGACGTGCAATATTACCTACGATTGTTCCTTCATCTTCTTTCACATTTCCCCAAACTAAAGCAATGTATTCGCGTTCGGTAGTTTTATCTTCAAATTGCTTAGCCAAATGCGTCATAGCAGCTTCTGTTTTAGCAACGACCAATAATCCCGTAGTGTCTTTATCAATTCGATGTACTAATCCTGGTCGCTCACTTGAGTTTAATGGCAAATTTTCGAAATGATAAGCCAATGCATTCACTAAAGTTCCTGTATAATTTCCGTGACCGGGATGCACTACTAATCCTGCTGGTTTATTGATAACCAACAAAGCATTGTCTTCGTAAACAATGTCCAAAGGAATATTTTCGGGATAAATATGATTTTCAAATGGAGGATGTGATAACATGATACGCACCACATCAAACGGCTTAACTCTATAATTCGATTTTACCGGCACATCATTCACCCAGATATTTCCTTTTTCTGCCGACTGTTGGATTTTATTACGCGTAGCATTTTCAACCAGCGACATCAGAAATTTATCTACACGAAGCAACGATTGTCCTTTGGGAGAAACAAATCGATGGTGCTCAAATAATTCTTCTTCTAATTCTGAAATTTCTTCGTTATGGCTCATCGGTAGGCATAATTTCAGTGGAGTCAACCGCTGTTGAGTCAATAGTTTCTTCGAATGTAATTTTTCCGTCACCAAGTACTAAATCTATTTTTGATGACTTTAATACTTTATCACCTGCTTTCAAAATTTTTCCGTTCATTCTAATCTCCAGTACCATGTCTTTTCCTAAATAGGGCTTATAAATTATAGTTCCTTCCTGTAAACCAACCGCTTCAAGTGTCGGCACTGCTTGACGATAGGTTTTTTCAATTAAATCGGGAACGGTAACCATGGTATAGGTTGATGCATTGATCTTGATATAAATTTTCCTTCCTTCTTTAACCTTTGCTCCTGCTTTTGGTTCTTGTTCTACAATCGTTAATTTAGGAAACTCGGGTTTAAAGTCTACCGTGTCCAAAATTATATAATCCAAATCTACAGCGCTTAACTTTTCTTCGGCTTGTTCGACCGATAGTTTACTTAAATCAGGCACTGCTATTTCTTGTCCGTGACGCGTTGTGTAGGTCAACCAATGAAAAAAAAGATAAGCAACCCCAGCAAAAATCGCCATAGCTGCCAATACTTGTGCAAAAAATACTTTGCTGGTTAAATACGAACGTAAACTCATAGATAATTTTAATTTGAGCAAAGATATAAAAAACATAAAGGTTATTGGTTTGAAAAAAAATGATAATTTTGTTAAACATAATCCTTACCAAAAACAACAATTATCTATGAAAAAAGTGGCCATCATCATGGGCGGATATTCCAGTGAATATGAAATCTCTCTCAAAAGCGGGAATGTGGTTTATCAATTTTTAGATAAAACAAAATTCAACGGATATCGCATTCATATTTTTAAAGAAAAATGGGTTTATGTTGATGATGATACTATTGAATATCCTATTGATAAAAACGATTTTTCGGTGACTGTAAACGGTTCAAAAATTACTTTTGATGTGATTTTTAATGCAATACATGGTACTCCAGGTGAAGACGGATTGATGCAAGCCTATTTTGAATTACTAGAAATTCCGCAAAGTTCGTGCGATTATTATCAGGCAGCGTTAACCTTTAACAAACGTGATTTATTGTCGGTTTTGAAGCCTTATGGTATCAAAACGGCCACTTCCTACTATTTGAATTTTGGAGACGAAATTCATGTAGATGAAATTTTAAAAACAATTGGATTACCATGCTTTGTAAAACCCAACAAATCGGGTTCTAGCTTCGGAATTTCGAAAGTAAAATCGAAAGACGAATTTTTACCTGCTATAGCGACTGCCTACAAAGAAGACAACGAAATCATTATTGAAAGTTTTTTGGATGGTACCGAAGTTTCGGTTGGTGTAATCAATTATAGAGGAGCGATTACCGTTTTACCCATAACAGAAATTGTTTCAGAAAATGACTTCTTTGATTATGAAGCCAAATATCTTGGAAAATCTCAGGAAATTACACCCGCTAGAATTTCACCAGCCATGGCAGAAAAAGTTTCGGCTGTAGCCAAAAAAGCATATGAAGTATTGAAAATGAGCGGTTTTTCTAGAAGTGAGTTTATCATCGTTAATGACGAACCACATATGCTAGAGATGAATACTATTCCGGGTTTAACCACCGAAAGCTTAATTCCACAACAAGCTGCAGCAGCGGGAATTTCACTTACTGATTTATTTACCAATGCCTTAGAATTGGCATTGAAGCAGTAATTATATTTTAGTTAACTTTGTAAAAAGTAAAATTATGATTGACTACAGAAACTACATTACTATAAATGCTGAAGTTAGATTTGGAAAGCCAATCATCATTGGAACTCGGATAAGTGTTTATGATGTTCTAAATTGGTTAGCTAATGGGCTGTCGATAAAGGAAATTATTGATGATTTTCCGGAGCTTAACGAGAACCAGATAAAAGCATGTCTCTCCTATGCAGCAGACAAAGAACATAAAACGCGAATTGCATCGTGAGGCTACTTTTTGACCAAAATATATCCTTCAGAATTATTTCAAAAGTTAAAGAAACTTTTCCTGAAGCTAAGCAAGTCAAACAACTCGGAATAGAAAATTATTCTGATATTGAAATTTGGAATTTTGCCAAAAAAAATAATTATACGATTGTTACCTTTGACTCTGATTTTTTTGATGTTGCAAATATTAAAGGACATCCTCCAAAAATAATTTGGCTACGAATAGGAAATACAAATACTAGTATAATTGCCGATTTAATCAATAAAAAAAATACAATTATTTCAGATTTTATATCCGCTAATGAATATGCTGAAATAGCTTGTTTGGAAATCACCTAAAGATTCAATCAATACTATCAACAATGAAAAGAAAAGCAGTTTTCCCCGGTTCATTTGACCCAATAACTTTAGGTCATTTTGATATCATTAAAAGAGGTGTTTCACTATTTGATGAAGTAATTGTAGCTATTGGAATCAATGCCGATAAGAAATACATGTTTACTTTGGAAGAAAGAAAAAAATTCATTGAAGACGCTTTCATGGACGAACCAAAAGTAAAAGTGATCACTTATGAAGGATTGACAATCAATTTATGTCGAAAGTTAGACGCTGAATTCATTTTGCGTGGGTTGCGAAATCCAGCCGATTTTGAATTTGAAAAAGCCATTGCACATACAAACAGAAAGCTCTCTCAAATAGAAACTGTTTTTTTACTAACTGCCGCCAAAACTTCCTATATCAGTTCCACTATAGTTCGAGATGTTATTAGAAACGGTGGTGATTATACCGTTTTAGTTCCCAGTACAGTAATAGTGAAGTCTCACAAATAAACTGATTTCGGTAAAACAAGCTATTCCCAAATTTGAGTTAAAAATCATGAGCCGTTAAAATGTTTCTATATTTTGGCTTTACTTTTTATTTCTAAAACAACAATAACATATGAAAATCATCAACTACTCGTCATTTAGTATAATGTTACTTTTTTGTCTTCAAATTTCGGTAGCCCAAAATATTTCGGGAAAAATAATTGACTCTCAAACAGGAGAAAGTATTCCTTATGCCACCATTATCGTAAACAATGCTGAAAATCTGGTTTCCAATGCTGAAGGATTATTTACGTTGTCTGAAAAAAGCAGTGATGCGAGTACCATCTTAATCATCTCTTATATTGGCTACGTTAGTCAAAAACTTTCGGTGGAAGCACTTGTAAAACAAGAAAATACTATCAGGCTTCAAGCGGGAATTATCGAACTTAATGAAGTAAATGTTTCCAATAAAAAACTAAACCCTTATGAAATAATAGCCAATGTAAAAGCCAATATTAAAAATAATTATGCTAAAAACAGCGTTCCGAAAAAGGACCTGATTTTTTTCAGAGAAATCAACAATTTCAAACCCGCAGTCTTGGATGTAGAAATTGATAAATCTTCTGGATTTTCGAAAGAAGCATTAAAAAAAGCCAACGCACAAATGACCGCTTTCACCTCAAAATTAATTTCGCAACCACCACGTGAATACACCGATATCTTGTGTAATAACTACTCCTACCTTACCACGAAAGATGATAAACCTTATTATTTATCTAAACTAGAGGTTTTAAAAGCGACCAAACTTAAAAATGAAAATAGTTCCACATCATTAGAAGAATTACAAAAATCGGCTACTGATATTATTTTAACGCACCTTGACACGACAAAATATTACCGAGTAAAAAGTGGGCTTTTTGGTTCGCGAGATACTATTTCGCTTCGCAAAGATTTTAACAAAAAGAAAAACAACAAAACTAAATCAAATCAGCAAACGGCGACCAAATCTAATATATCCTCTTTTTTATTAGAAAATAGTATTACGAATATCACAAAATTTAGTTTCATTCATGATCCTGAAGCCTATAATTACATTTTTGAACGCGCTACCTACACCAACGAAAACGAATTTGTGTATGTTTTGAGTTTTACGCCCAAAAAAAGCAGGGCAAAATATAAAGGTAAATTATACATTTCCGAGTCAGATTTTGCTGTGATAAGAGCTGATTATAAACTAGAAGATGGTAAAAAAGTGAGTGGTATTAATTTGAAATTTCTGCTTGGTGTTAAAGCTTTTGAAAATGTGAGTACAGGAACGGTTATTTATAAAAATAGTCCTGTGGGAACGGGTTATCACTTGCAATATGCGGCGCACGAAGCTGGACAATATATCTACGTAAACCGACCTTTAAAGTTTATCGAATTAACTGATAAAGACAAAGATGTTGTAGCTTTTGACTTAATGATCGAAGGAAATACCAACGAAAAAAGAGAATACCTTAACATCAATCGCTCCGAAAGTACTGAAGCTTTTATAGCAAAAGTAACCGAAGAGGATTTTAAATTTATCAACCTCAAATCGTATGACCCAAAAATTTGGAAAGATTACAACGGCATTGAACCGATTGAAGAAATGAAACAATTTAAAGCAGTCGATTAGCAAAAATCGACCGCAGTTTTTAACCGGTTTTCTTACTTTTTAAGCTTATCGCTATGTCACATTAGCTGCTGAATAGTGTTATATCTGAAAACAAAACTAAATTATCCATGCGTTCGTTTACACTCCTTTTTTTCTTTGTAGGTGCAATAACGCTGTGCCAAGCTCAAAATAACTTTCAAACTTTTTTTGAAAAAGGCAACGGCAACCAATCAGTAACCTATGAAGAAACGATTTCTTTTTACCGAAAGTTAGACGCTAATTTTAAAACCATTCAAATGCAAGAAATGGGCCTAACCGATAGTGGCGAACCCTTACATATTGTTATTTACAACAGCGATAAATCCTTTGATTTTGCCAAAATATCAAAATCCAAAACAGTACTTTTAATAAATAACGGCATTCACGCTGGCGAACCTGACGGCATTGATGCTACCATGCAACTATTCAGGGATATTGCAGTTGGAAAAATAATTGTTCCCAATAACATTGTGGTAGTAGCTATTCCGGTGTACAATATTGGTGGTAGTCTAAATAGAAATAGCACTTCGAGAGTTAATCAAAATGGTCCTGAAGACTATGGTTTTCGTGGCAATGCGAGAAACTATGATTTGAACCGCGATTTTATCAAATCGGATACCAAGAACACTAGAAGTTTTGTTGAAATCTTTCATTCGGTAAAACCTGCGGTATTCATTGATAATCATGTGAGTAATGGCGCTGACTATCAGTATACATTAACCTACATAATGACCGAACCAAAAAAGTTAGGCAGTGCGCTGGGCGACTTTATAAAAAATGATTTTACGCCTGATTTACTTAAAAAATTAAAAGATAAAAAAATACCTGCCACTCCTTATGTTAACGTATGGAACGGCACACCTGATCAAGGTTTTCAGCAGTTTTTTGATAGTCCGCGGTATGCAACAGGTTATACTTCGCTATTTAACTGCCTTGGTTATGTCGTGGAAACACACATGCTCAAAAACTACAACGACCGCGTAAAAGTGACCTACGATTTTATGGTTGCCGCCATCGAAACCACCGCCATTAAAGCCATTAGCATTAAAGCAAAACAACTGGAAAATGAAATCCAATTTCAAGCAGGAAAGCGCTATACTATTCAATGGAAAATTGATACCACACAGGTAACGCCAATCTCTTTTTTAGGCTATGAAGGCAATTATAAAAAAAGTGATGTTACCACAGGAGAACGTTTGTTTTATGACACAAAAAAACCATTTGATAAAAAAATTCCATTTTTGGCCGAATATAAATCGGTGAAAGAAATCTTGATTCCTCGCTTTTACCTCATCCCAAAAGGACAATGGCCTATTATTGATTTGTTAAAAAACAATAAGGTTCACTATTCGCAGTTGCCAAATGATACCATAATTGAAGTTGAAAGCTATAAAATTGCCGATTATCAAACGAGTAAAAATGCCTACGAAGGCCATTATTTACATTACAACACAAAGGTTACTGCAACTACACAAAAAATAGCTTTCAAAAAAGGCGATTATTTAGTAAGCACCAATCAAAAAGGAGTGAAATACCTATTGGAAACATTAGAACCTGAAGCCATAGACAGTTTTTTTAATTGGAATTTTTTCGATACCATACTTCAACAAAAAGAAGGCTACTCGAGTTATGTATTTGAGGATTTGGCCAGTGATTTCTTGAATAAAAATCCCGATTTACGATTGCAATTGGAAGAAAAGAAAAAAAACGACCCCAATTTTGCTAAAAATCCTGAAGCACAATTGGATTGGGTTTACAAAAACTCACCTCATTATGAAAAAGCGCACTTACAGTATCCCATTTATCGGGTTGTGAAGTAAAACACTATTTATTGAGATTGAGCTCTTCTTCAAAAAGTAGTTTGATATTTTCATACGAATTTTTCAAAGCGTCTTTCACTTGCTCTGGATTGAGCCATGCTACTTTTTCAATGCCCTCGTTGGCTTGGCCAATTGGGTTTCCTTCAAAGTTGGTGTGCATTTCAAACCAATGGGTCACTTTTAGTTTATACTTTCCGTTGCGCTTAAAAATATGATAGGTCTTTTGCAATTTATGCGACAATACTAGATTGGAAACTCCTGTTTCTTCCTCTACTTCTCGTAGGGCAGTTTCAGCAATACTTTCGCCTTTTTCGATACCGCCTTTGGGTAAATCCCATTTTCCGTTTCTAAAAATGAATAGTACGTCGCCATTTTGATTATAAACTAGTCCGCCTCCGGCTTTACAAACGGGTATTTTCGCTTTTACCTTCTTTAAAATAGCTTTTTCATCAGGATAATACAAATAGGCTTTCTGAATTTTGTTTTGAAATATTTTGATGATGATTTGCTCAATATCAACACTTTCTAGCAAAAACAGCTGAAAATCGGTCTCTTTGGCGATTTCATTTGTTAAAAAAAGGGGTTTGTCGTTGACAAAAACTTTATACATTTGTACTATGATTTTTAATAAAGATACAGCCGAAAAAACAGCCGAATTGCTTTTACAAATAAATGCAATTAAATTGAATTCCAAAAATCCTTTTACGTGGGCTTCGGGTTGGCAGTCGCCAATTTATTGCGACAACCGACTAATCCTTTCATTTCCAGCGATACGAAATTATGTTAGAGAAGAATTTTCTAAATTAATTGAAAAAGAATTTGGAAAACCTGATGTAATAGCTGGTGTTGCTACTGGTGCTATTGGCATTGGGATTTTAGTAGCCGAATACATGGGCTTACCGTTTGTATATGTGCGACCTGAACCTAAAAAACACGGGAGACAAAACCAAGTGGAAGGCTTTTTACAAAAAGGTCAAAATGTAGTAGTCGTCGAAGATTTAATCAGTACTGGCAACAGTAGTTTAGTGGCTGTTGAAGCGCTAAAAGAAGCAGGCGCCAATGTGAAAGGCATGGTCGCTATTTTTAGTTATGGCTTTGATGTAGCTATTGAAAATTTCAAAAAAGCAAATGTTGATTTACATACTTTAGCCGACTATGAACATTTATTGCTTTTGGCTGTAGCCAAAAATTATATCACCGAAAAAGAATTGTCCACGTTGCAAGAATGGCGGAAAAATCCATCGACTTGGAATGTTTAATAGACTAATAGATGATTGACGGATAGATGATAGACGGTTATAGAATAGCATTTTTATCTATTATCTCTTAGTCTATTATCTTTAATCTTAAAAAATAAAAAACTATGAATTTAGAAAGTCCAAAAGTTACCGTTCCACAATCAGCGGAATATTTATTCAACGCTTTATCTGACGTTAAAAACTTTGAAAAACTAATGCCCGAGAATATCGCCAAGTTTGAAGTATTGGGCGATGATATTTTTAATTTTGGATTAAAAGGCATGCCCGAAATCAAATTAAGACTTAAAGAAGGTGTTCCACATTCTAAAGTAAATCTTGCTGCTGCTAGCGATAAATTGCCCTTTACTTTGGTAGCCAACCTTGATAAAGTTTCGGATACCTCAACTGATGTTCAATTGCATTTTGAAGGTGAATTCAACCCCATGATGGCCATGATGATTAAAGGTCCAATTAGTAAGTTTATCGAAACATTAGCAGAAAACATGCAAAAGCTATAAGCTATTAATGTAGCTAATCAACTTTTTGCTTTATACAATGTGCTACAATTGGTCGGATTGTAGTATAAAGAGCTACAAGATGACCAACAGTGTATCCACCTGTTGGTTTTTTTTAGTATTACAATACAAACCTTGGTGTGGCTATTTCATCGTTGTTACACTTCTACTGCCCAGACAATCCAAAAAAAAGTGATAAAAAATAGGCTTACATTTTGCATATTTCTTAATATTTTATCAAAATTTTAAATAAAAATTGTCAATAAGGGTAGTATTAATTATTTTGCATCGAAATTAAACAAGACCATGATGAAAATTACCCGTTTGTTCGACTTTCCCTACTACCAGTTAGCAAAGAATAATATTCCAAACTGTTTAGTAACCAAATACGATGGTGTTTGGATTCCCACTTCTACACAAGAATACCTGGATAAAGCCAATGCCATTTCTAGAGCTTTACTGCGTTTAGGTATTGAAAAAAACGATAAAATAGCCCTTATTTCCTCTAATAATAGAACCGAATGGAACATCATGGATATTGGAGTCCTTCAAGTGGGCGCACAAACCGTTCCTATTTATCCCACAATTGCATCAGAAGATTACGAATACATTTTAAACCATTCAGAGTCTAAATTGTGTTTTGTTTCAGACCAAGTAGTGTATGATAAACTCATCGCCGTGAATCAAAACATACCGTTACTGATGGATATCTATTCGTTTAACGACATTGAAGGTTGCAAAAATTGGAAAGAATTACTTCAATTGGGCGATGATAACAGTAATCAAGACTTGGTAGAAGAAAGAAAAAACAATGTAAAAGCGGAAGAATTGGCCACTATTATTTATACCTCTGGAACTACAGGTAAGCCAAAAGGCGTGATGCTTTCGCATAACAATATTGTCTCTAATGTGCTCGACAGTGCTTCCAGAATACCCTTTGAAGAAGGCACAAGCGTGGCCTTGAGTTTTTTGCCTGTTTGTCATATTTTTGAACGAATCATTCTATACATCTATCAGTATTACTCGGTTTCTATCTATTTTGCTGAGTCTATAGAAAAACTTTCTGATAACATCAAAGAGGTAAAACCTACTGTTTTTACTGTTGTCCCTCGATTGTTAGAAAAAGTATACGACAAAATCATTGCTAAAGGCGAAGACTTAACGGGTATTAAAAAGAAATTATTCTTTTGGGCTGTAGAGTTAGGATTAAAATATGAACCTTATGGTGCTAACGGGTGGTGGTATGAAACCCAGCTTAAACTCGCCCGAAAACTCATTTTTAGTAAGTGGAAAGAAGGACTAGGTGGCAATTTAAAGGTTATGGTTTCGGGTAGCGCTGCTTTGCAACAACGACTAGCACGAATTTTTACTGCCGCTGACATGCCTGTAATGGAAGGCTACGGATTGACTGAAACCTCACCAGTAATTTCTGTTAACGACATGAGAAACGGACTTTTTAGAATAGGAACAGTAGGCAAAGTAATTACCAATGTAGAAGTCAAAATAGCCAATGATGGTGAAATATTGTGCAAAGGTCCAAACGTGATGATGGGCTATTACAAAGGCGAAACATTGACCAACGAAGTTATTAAAGATGGTTATTTTCATACAGGCGATATTGGTGAGATTGATGCCGATGGCTTTCTTCGAATTACCGACCGCAAAAAAGAAATGTTCAAAACATCAGGAGGAAAATACATTGCGCCGCAGATTATTGAAAATGCCATGAAACAATCGCTTTTTATAGAACAAATTATGGTCATTGGCGATGGCGAAAAAATGCCTGCTGCGTTTATCCAACCTAGTTTTGATTTTATTAGAGAGTGGGCTAAACGCAAGAATTACAATATTGGCAGTACCAACCAAGAACTAATAGCGAACCAACAAGTGATTGACCGCATTGAAAAAGAAGTCGAAAAATACAACGATAAGTTTGGCAGTTGGGAGAAAATAAAACGCTTTGAACTCACGCCCGAAGTCTGGTCTATTGAAGGCGGACACCTTACTCCAACTATGAAATTAAAACGTAAAATAGTTAGAGAAATTTACAAACATTTATATCAAAAAATATACAGCTAACTTCTACTCTCACTCATGACAACATCTCGTTTGCTCCTCGCCTGCTTTTCTTTCCTCTTGTTACTAGGATGCCAATCCAAAACTACTGAGGATTCTGTTAGACTAAATTATCTTGACTATTCTAAAAGCGATGATCAGGCTACAGGTGGCATTAGAATGATACCAATCTCAACACCCGCAGGGAATTTTAAAGTCTGGACAAAGCGTGTGGGCAATAATCCTAAGATAAAAGTATTGCTGTTACATGGTGGTCCAGGCGGAACTCATGAATTCTTTGAAAGCTTTGATGGCTATTTTCCTAACGAAAGTATAGAATATATCTACTATGACCAACTGGGTTCTTACTATAGCGATCAGCCAAACGATAACAGGCTTTGGACCAACGAACGGTTTGTGGAAGAAGTAGAACAGGTGCGAAAAGCATTAAAGCTCGATAACAGCAATTTCTATTTACTAGGGCAATCTTGGGGTGGAATCTTAGCTATGGAATATGCCTTAAAATATCAGAAAAATTTAAAGGGATTGATTATTTCTAACATGATGGCTAGTGCACCAGCGTATAACAAGTATGCCGAGGAAGTACTTGGACCAAAATTAGACCCTACCGTTTTTGCTCAAATAAAAGCATTTGAAAAAAACAAAGAGTATACTAATCCAAAATACATGGAGTTGTTGATGAACCATTATTATACCGAACACATACTTCGTAAACCCGTTAACCAATGGCCTGAGTCAATCAACAGAGCATTTAAACATTTAAACCCTGCGGTATATGTTTATATGCAAGGACCAAGTGAATTTGGTATTACGGGTGATGCTACATTAAAAAATTGGGATGTGACCCAGCGGTTGAAAACTATTTCGGTTCCTACATTGGCTATTGGTGCACAACACGACACCATGGACCCAAAACACATGGAATGGATAGCCAACGAAGTTCAAAATGGTCGGTATTTGCACTGCCCTGACGGGAGTCATTTATCGCAATATGATGATCAAAAACACTATTTCCCGGGTGTGATACAATTTTTAAAAGACGTGGATAATGGCACGTTTAAAAAATCATAATCCTAATAGAATATAGCTTCGAAGCGGTATTCTTTGACTTTTTAAGCGACTTATTAAGTTAAAACGAAAGCTATTTTTTCCTTTTTAAAAACAAAACAGGAAACCATACGTAAACAATACTTAAAAGTGTTCGCTTTACTATTTTGCACCACAAGAAAACTTTTTTAAAACGGTATGTATCTTTTGCTTTCTAGCAACGCTACTATACTTTTTAATGGTACACATATTAACCAGTACTTAAAATCAATACATTTACGTCCACGTTTAACCAAAAATAGTTCGTAGATTAATGCCTGTTGTAAGCTATTTTTTTTAGTTAAATAGAGAATTCTGTTATGAAAGTAAAATTTACATTTTTTTTGTTTTTAATAGCACTTACCTGTAACTCACAAAATAGTTTCGAAGGAGCAGTTTATTTTCATTTAAAATTCACATCAAAAGATTCTATTCAAAGCAGTAGAATTGAAAAAGAAAACAAGTTCAAAGTAAAAAAAGGCGACAGTATCAAAATGCTTTACTCTAGATTTGGACACATCAAATACCAACATTTAAATAGCGGAGAAACTGGAATTGATTACTATTTAATTTTATCAAACGGAACTAGATACAGAAAACTAAAATCAGGTAGTATTGACAACCCTTCAACTAAAGTAAGGTTCATTGGAAAGTTCAAAGCTGAAAATCAAATTGTAATGGGAATAAGCTGTGAATGTTATCAATACCAATATAAAACAGCGAAAAAAAAATCGCTAACAGAAACCTTCTGTTTCAGTAAATCATCGCCAGTTTTAGACTATAAACTATTTGGCTTACAATCAAATATTGCAGACAGAGATTTTTTTGAAACTGCTGAGCGTCCTTATTTAAAATATACATTTGAAGCAACAAATTATAAAATAGAGCAAACAGCTTATAAACTGCAGATTGAGAACTTACCGCCAGAAGAGTTCAAATAGAATAATCTGCCCACCGACAGTTTTATTTTTGCATACGAAAAATCCGTTTCGCGCTACAACAGTTTCTTTTTAGTATAAACGGAAAAGGATTTTTTTTACACATCTTGCAGCATAGACCAAAAAATTAACCAATCACTGCTTAAATTAAGCGTTCATTCCTTAAATTAAGAATTGACTCCTTAAATTAAGGTTTCATTGCTTAAATTAAGCTTTGACTCCTTAAATTAAGGGTCACTACTCTTAATAACAGGCTTTTTGCCTCTTCGAAGAGGTTTTTTACTTCGTCAAAGAGGTTATTTGCTTGCTCGAAGAGGCTTTTTGCTTCTTCGAAGAGGTTATTTACTTCCTCGACGAGGTTTTTTACTTCGTCAAAGAGGTTATTTGCTTGCTCGAAGAGGTTATTTGCTTGCTCGAAGAGGTTATTTACTTCCTCGACGAGGTTTTTTACTTCGTCAAAGAGGTTATTTGCTTGCTCGAAGAGGCTTTTTGCTTCTTCGAAGAGGTTATTTACTTCCTCGACGAGGTTTTTTACTTCGTCAAAGAGGCTTTTTGCTTCTTCGAAGAGGTTATTTGCTTGCTCGAAGAGGTTATTTACTTCCTCGACGAGGTTATTTACTGCGCCAGCGGAATTGTTAGCAGCAAATTAGGGCTAGCAACAAGGGCTTAAAAACCTTAAATTTTATTACTAAACTACTGGTAAACAGTAATGAAATCGATGAAACAGCTACAGTTAATTTTGATACGGTTAAGCCTACAGATTATGTTGCTTTTTTCATACTTTTGTTTTTAGGATAAATACATACCTCGCTCTGCTGTTGTTCTAGGCGGGTTTAGAAAGCCATCATTTCAAGTCGAAACGAGAATGAGGCAGTTCATTTCTAATAGAAGCAATGTATTCTATCTTTTCCTCTTCTGAAAAGTAATAACTATTTGATAAAACAAATAAATAGCGAAATAGTCAGGCTATTTAATCCTGAAATGGAGACCAGAAACCATGTAAAAACGGGGTGTAACCGAAAAACCTAATGAGTAGGACAATTTAAAATATAATTAATATGGTTATTAAGGCTAACCGAAAATCAGTAGTAGCATTATTCTTATGTACTATTTTTACCGTGCAACAAGCACTTGCTTGCACTCGAATTGTGTATCAAGGTCCAAATGGAACCATTATCACAGCGCGCTCAATGGACTGGAAAAGTGATATTCCCGCAAATCTGTGGATATTCCCAAGAGGAATGAACCATAATGGCGAAGCAGGAACAACCTCTATAAAATGGAAATCAAAATATGGCAGTGTGATCACCAGTTCTTGGGACATCGCTTCTTCTGATGGCATGAACGAAAAAGGACTTGTGGGTAATTTGTTATGGCTCGTAGAATCAACATATCCAAAGTTTGAAAAAGACAAAGACAAACCGGGTTTAGCAATTTCACTTTGGTTACAGTATGTGCTTGATAATTTTGCAACAGTAGAGGAAGCGGTTACTGCACTAAGCAAAGAAGAATTTGTAGTAGTGTCTTCGCACATTCCTGGAACACCAATTTTTGCTACAGTACACCTATCAATTTCAGATAAAACAGGAGACAACGCCATATTTGAGTACATCGCAGGCAAATTAGTAATACATCATGACAAGTCGTATGTAACCATGACCAACTCCCCTATTTTTGAGGAACAGCTGGCTATTAACTCCTACTGGAAAAATATTCCAGGAACCATTATGCTACCAGGAACAAACAGAGCCGCAGACCGATTTGTAAGAGCCTCTTACTATATCAATGCAATTCCAAAAACCGACAATACTAGAGTAGCAATACCCAGTGTGTTTAGCGTTATAAGAAATTGTTCCGTGCCGTTAGGTATATCATCTCCAACAGAACCCAACATATCATCTACACGTTGGAGAACATTAGCAGACCAGAAAAACTTGGTATACTACTTCGAAAATGTCCTCAACCCAAATGTAGTTTGGGTAGAATTCAGTAAAATTGACTTCAGTGAAAAAGGAAAAGTAAGAAAGCTTACTTTAGACAGTAACGAAAACTACGCAGGCGAATCGTCAATGAATTTTAAAACAGCACAACCCTTTCAATTTGCAGGATTAGATTAAATCGGCAAATAATAGTAAACAACGGTGCAACAACCTTCATAAAAGAAACTTACACCACTTATAAAAAACAACCTCTTTTCCTGTCCCAACGCTTCAAAGTCGGGAGATGAAATCGAGGTTGTTTACTGTTTTCGGCCTACTGCACATATCTATTCAAACCTAAATCATCCAGGCCAAAAAATGTATCGAGAAGCGCATCCCAAATCCAGCGCGTCACTTCGAGTGTTTTTGGCTTACTGCACATATCTCTTCAAACCTAAAGCACCCAAGCCAAAAATGTATCGAGAAGCAACAATCTAAAAGAGGAGACCTATACAACAAACTCCTTATATAGTCAACTAATAGTTTCAATACCATTCGTTCTTTCAAAGAAAATTTGTAGGTTTGCTTAGCTCGGTTTATGCCATTTACTTTTTGATAATGAACTTTTTAAACGAACAGAAACTTTAATTGTTTTTAAACTGATGTTAGCGTTTTTTTAATAAAAAAAACGAAAAACGAAATTTACAGATGAAGAAAAAACACCTTTGGATAATTGGAATTTTGACAATAATTGCATTTATATCTATTCCGACTTTACATATTCTAAAAACCAAATGGAAGGAAAAGGGTATTGACATTGAAATACCAAAAGGATATACAAACGATGCAAGTAAACTAAACTTAACGAAAATTGACACCGCTATTGAAGTTCCAAACAATAAAATAGAGATTGAAATCCAACTTAGAAACGTATTGAAATATGCAAAAGAAAATAATCTAAAAATTTCTATTGCTGGTGCGAAACATAGCATGGGTGGACATACTATTTATCCACACGGAATTGTATTAAATATGCTTCCCTACAATCAAATGAAGCTTGACACCATAAATAATATTTTAACAATCGGTTCCGGTGCTTTGTGGGAAGACGCTCTGAAATATTTAGATAAATACGGAAAATCAATAGCTGTAATGCAAGCATTCAGTTCGTTTTCAATAGGCGGTTCTATAAGCGTTAACGGACACGGTTGGCAAAAAGACTTACCACCCATTTCTTCAAGTGTAATTTCATTTACTCTGATGAAAGAAAATGGAGAAATTATCAATTGTAGTAGGCGAGAAAATCAAGAACTTTTTAAACTAGTACTTGGCGGTTACGGACTATTTGGAGTTGTCTTAGACATAAAATTGAAAGTTGTTGAAAACGAAGCTTTACAATTCAAATACATTCGATTAAGTCCTGTCAACTACATAAGCTATTATAAAAAGTATATCTCAGAAAATCCAAATGTAAATCTTGTATTCGGCAGACTGCGAATTTCAAATAAGTATTTTTTAGAAGAGGCAACATTGAACTTCTTTGAAAAAGTTGATGCAACTATTCCAACTTTACAAAACGAAAAAAGTACTGAAGCACAAAGATTGGTGTTTAGAGGAAGTGTAAACAGTGAATATGGAAAACGACTTCGTTGGGATTTGGAAACAGGAATGAATAAAGTTTCTAAAAACGAAATTTATTCAAGAAATGAACTACTAAATGACCACGTTTCACTAATTGAAAATAAAGACACTTCTTCAACTGATTTACTTCAAGAATATTTTATCCCTGAAAGAAATTTTAATCAATTCATTTCAGATATGAAACCTATCTTGAAAAACTCGAAAATAGACTTGCTAAACATCACTATTCGAGGTGTTCATCAAGACAATGACAGTCACTTGAATTATGCTCGCGAAAATGTATTTGGTTTTGTACTCTTGTTCAACCAAAAGAAAACAGACAAGCAAGAAACTGAAATGAAAAAACTAACAAACCAACTTGTAGATGTTGCATTAAAAAATGAGGGAACTTTTTACTTGCCTTATCGTTTGCATATTGAGAAAGATAAGATGAGAAAATCTTATCCAAACGCAGAGTCTTTTTTTCAACTAAAACTAAAATACGACCCAACTGAATTGTTCAATAATAAGTTTTATGAACATTATAAATAGAAACAATTTTCAAAAGCGTATTTGACAACCAATACTAAAACCCCAACCCAAGAGTTATAAAATAAGTGTAGCTCAAAACACAATTCATAATTTCTAACTCGTAAATTTTAATTGCTATCCCCTAATTTACCTCAACCGCTCGTATCATCTTATGGAACTGAAAAAAAATGAGATCTGTGAATTTTAGGTCTTGGATGGTCACTGGTTTATTGCTGTCAAAAAGTGTTTGTTCGCATTTTTAATGCCTCTTGTATTGACGGGCTTTATGTTGGTATAGTTGACCAAGGTTCCTTTTGCTAGTTCTACAGTTTTACTCCTCACTCGAACCATTTTTTTTGACGTAGTGATGGTTTTAATCGGTGGTCTGTATGATATATTTTTTTAATACAAATCACTACTATTTTATCACCAGTACACATTACTATTTTGGTTATATTTGGCTGTTTTTAAAAAGCACATAATAAAATTAAAGAATATGGCATCAGGTTTTTTTGCTTTGTTAGATGATATTGCAGTACTCATGGACGATGTAGTGGTGATGAGTAAATTAGCTACTAAAAAAACGGCAGGTATTTTAGGCGATGATTTAGCGGTGAATGCCGAAAAAGCATCAGGTTTTGTTTCTTCGAGAGAAATCCCCGTTTTGTGGGCTATTACTAAAGGTTCTTTCTATAATAAATTGATAATATTGCCGCTTGCCTTTTTACTAAGCTACTATCTGCCAACGCTCGTGACCATTATTTTAGTGCTTGGCGCTTTATATTTAGCTTTTGAAGCGGCCGAAAAAATATATGAGTATTTTGTGCCTCACAAGCAGGAGACTATTGCTAGCGATGAAGCGGATTTGGCACCTGAAACCATTGTTGAAATGGAAAAAGCCAAAATAAAATCAGCCATTGTCACTGATTTTATTTTATCGGTAGAGATTGTCATCATTGCCTTAGGTAGCGTCATGGGGAAACCTATAACCACACAAATTATTGTGGTTAGTTTTATTGCTATTTTGGCAACTGTGGGTGTTTATGGAATCGTCGCAGCCATTGTGCGCATGGACGATTTAGGATTGGTATTGGTTAGTAAAAAAAATGCAACTTCTAAATGGCTTGGTAATTTACTCATACGAGCACTTCCACTTATAATAAAAGGATTAGCATTTGTAGGCACTATTGCATTGGTAATGGTTGCGGGTGGCATATTTGTGCACGAAATTGAGCAAATACATCATTTAGTTGCTGGCTTGCCATCACTTGTTGGCGAAGTGCTTGCTGGGCTTGTTGGAGGTGTTATTGCTTTTATAGTAGTAAAACTGGTGGCTTTGATTTGGCGTAAAGTTACAGCTAAGTAATGCGCTAGTGTATAGTTGGTAATAGTATTTCAAAGAATTGGTTTGTCTTCACTTTAGTTATTAGACAGTTTTGTTGACTCATTCGAAGAGGATTAGGTTTTGGGATTTTAGGTCTTGAATGGCTAGTGGTTTACTGCTATTAAAAACTTGTCAGGTGTAGTTTTAATTATTATAACCAAAAACCACGAGCAGCAACTCGTGGTTTCTTTTTATTTAACAAAAATCTCTTTCAATTGACCGATGACGTTACCCGAACCGGAAATGGTGATTTCACCAATTCGTTCCGCAATTTTTTCCACATATTCCATCTCTTTCAATTTCCATAAGGTTTCGTTTTCCTCCATCAATTTGGCAGTGTTCAACATGCTTCGCATAGACGCAGTTTCTTCTCTTCGCATGATGCTGTTGGCTTGTGCTTTTTTTTCAGCCACTAAAACTTGGTTCATGATTTCTTTCATATCACCAGGTAAAATAACATCTCGGATACCAGCGTCAAAAACTACTAAACCTAAAGCATTTATTTTTGCGGTTGCTTCTTTCAAAATAGCTGTAGCAATATCGTCTTTTTTGCTCAACAATTCATCTAAAGTAAATCCACCTACAAAAGCACGCAACGCCAATTGCATCAAGACATACAACTGTTTTTCAGCATCTTTATTATCAATCAACGCTTTGATACTATCTACAATTTTGTAGCTTACAAAAAAGTTAATTCGCAAAGCAGCTTTATCTTTAGTCAACAATTCCTGACCTGAGATTTCCATTTGTTGCTGTCTGGTATCGACGTTTTTAACTTCTACTGAAATAGCATTGTTCCAAAAATAGTAGGTTCCAGCAGTTAATTCTTTGACGAAAGAACCGTTAACAAATAACAAACCTTTTTCGAAGCTCAACACCTGAAATCGTCTAACGTATTGTTTGATTTTCATATTCTCCAAAAATGCAATTGGAATTTCCTCAGTGATTTCCACTTTTGATATATCAGCTATTACAAATTTGTTCTCGTTGTATCCTTTCCAAAAAGCATAACGACCAGTGCTCAATATTTCTTTGAAAATGCCATTTGAATAATATAAAGCGATTTCATTATCCGCAATTTCAACGATTTCTAACATCGATGCCAATTGTTCATTTTGCAACAATATGTTTAATTCGAATGGTGCAACGAAAGAACTTTTCATTTCATAGACCATTACTTCTTTGTTACCCAAAATCCAGAACGCACCTTCTTGCAATACGCCAACCAATTTTCTCTGCTCAAATACCAAACCCACTTGGTATGCTTGAATTCTAATTTTCTTTATCATAATTTCTATTTTCTTTATTCTATCTTCTTTATTCTTTACCCTATTATCTAATAATAAGAAAACAGCTTGTCTTCATCCTCTGCCAACGACGGAAAACAAAAGGTTTTATTTTCAAGTAGTCTGGTTTTCTGTTGTTTTTTGAAAACAGTAGTTGGCAAGCAACATAGTGGTTTCCTTCAAACAGTAAAGCAATCTAAAATCTCATAAAGCGATTTTATTTTCAGGTCTTGGCTTGAGTGCAAAACTGGAACACTTTTCACCTTTGCCGACAAAGACAAACCCGTTTTCTTTTTTTGTGCATTTTTTTAAAGAGTTATGCTACTCTGGACAATCTACATTAAAAGTGTAGCACTCTACCAATTGAGTTATCTCGTTTATAGACGAGAGCAGGACTCGAACCTGCAACAAACTATTGTTCTAACCACTGAACTATCTCGTTTTGCAACGAGAGTGGGATTCGAACCCACGACCGATAGTGACGATTATTTTTTGGAAAATAATCAAAAACCTCCAAATCAAGTTGAACAGTAAACCATCATTCGCCAACGCGAAACGAATACTACAATAGTGCTATACAGAAACACCCAACAGGACTTGTTTGATATTGTTTTTCTTTTACTTCAAGGAACGTTTTATACTTTCAATCGTCACTTCGAGTGTTTTTGGCTTACTTCAAATGTTTTTTTAACCCAATCACCCAAGCCAAAAAGGTATCGAGAAGACTTTCTAAACAGTCATCTTGTTTGACAAGACAAATATTCAAATGGTTGTGCGCAACTATTTTGCGTAGTAAAAAAATAATTACAGTAAAAAGGGTATTTTGTTATATTTGCTTGAACTCGTTTAAACCATTATGAAAAAAATAGGTGTTCTAATATTGACTATTATCATTTCAATTGTAATGGCTTCCCTTTATGGTGCGTTGCACGACCAAGTTACCTACTCTATTTCTTCTGAATATTTTACAGTATATAAATTTGATCAATTTGGTTTTTTAGACTGGGGAAACAACAATCCTAGACAAACAACTGCTCTAATTGGTGTTTTAGCTACTTGGTGGGTTGGATTATATATTGGGATAGTTCAAGGTCTCGTAGGTTTGCTTCACCAAAACCATAAATTGATGTTTACCTATGTGATGAGAGCAATTTTTATAACTTTAGGTGTTGCAATAGTTTTTGGAATTATTGGTTATATCGTTGGTTTATTGGACACTCAAAGTTATGAAGACTGTTGTTTTCCTTATAATATCAAAGACGGTAGAAGCTTCAAAATTGTAGGTTCTATTCACAACTATAGTTATACTGGTGGTGAAATTGGTGCCTTTCTTGGAATTGTCTATCAGCTAATAATGAGAAGGAAAATAAGAAAGTAATACATTTTTTGTTTTCTTTTTTGGTTTTAAAATTTCTTAATCTTATAAAAAATAAAGCATAATAATCATCTGTTATAAATGAATAAGCATCTAAAATACATTGACGGAACTTCAGACAAGTTTTGGCAAATTGAAGTTACAGGCAATAAGTTTACCGTTACCTATGGAAAAAATGGTACTTCCGGAGTATCTCAAACCAAAACCTTCGACACTGATGAAGATTGCTTGAAAGCGGCAGAAAAGCTTTTATCAGAGAAAGTAAAAAAAGGATATTCCGAAGATGGCGAAGTGGTTATTGCTAATAAAGTTGATACCAAAACGGGGAAGGTAACCAATATATCGACAATTTTAGAGGAGTATGATGCTATTATTCGTCAAAAAAACAGTGCATTACTTTTACCCTTTTTAGAAAAAAATACAAAAGGAAATTTAGACACTATCCGAAAACATATCAAAAAAAACAAGCGCTATTGGATGACTTATGTGGATTTATCGCTTGAACCTGGTTATAAAAAACCCAAAGATAACAGTTGGAGTTGGGGGATACGTGGTGACGAAAAAATTAAAGAGATCATTACATTAAGTGCTATAGCTACTTTTGATAAAACCGATATTCTTTCGTTTGAAGAAGCAATGAGTTTTTTAGAAAATAGTGATGAGCCTATCATTCTAGAAATTTTAAATTGGGCAAAACCCAACTGGATTGAAATCTATATCTTAGATCGATTTAGAAAAAATGATTGGCAAAACTTTGAATATAAATCGCTTCGATTTCTTGAAGATAAAGGTTTTATAACTTTTAATCCTGAGTTATTTGCCTTGTGTTTGTCAAGATTTAACAGCTGGCACGGCAAAACAAAACCAAGAGAATTTGTTGCGTTTTTGGCCAATGATGAAACGGCTTGCAAAAGAGATATTCCATTATTGTATGACTATGAAACCAACATTCAGAATAGCAATTTTAATGAAACGCCAAATGCTAGTTACCGCGAATTGAATACGTGGAATATACTTTTCAATCAATTAATTTCTGAAGGCAAACTTGATAAAAAATCATTTGTTGAAAACGCAATTCTTATTCAAACGAAAGAATGGAACAACAATTTGAAACTTTTCTTTAGAAAATTATTAGAAGATTTAAATACAAAAGCCCATGAATTAATTCCGTTTCAAGATAATATTTTTACCTATTTTCATAATTCAAACCCAACGATAGTTAATTATGGTGCTGAATTGGTTAAGAAACTCTATGAGCATCCAAAATTTAAAACAAAATCATACTTAGAATGGGTTGAAAGTTTAATGATGCGAAATGATTGCAAAGCAGCCATCAAAAGCAGCTTAACAGTTCTAGAAAAGATAAGCAAATCCAACCCAAAATTAAACAAACCTATTGCATTACTTATAGCCGATATCTTTATTATATCGGATTTGAATATTCAAGAACGAGCAACCAAATTACTTTTAAAAATTGGTACCGAAAAAGACTCTGCGCTTTCAGAAAAGTTAGCTTCTTATGTAAGTTTTATGCAAGGCAGCGTAAAAACTAGTTTAAGTAAATTTTTAAGCGAAGATGATTTAATCGTTGATGAATCTTCATTAGAACAGTATCAATTCAAAAATGAAAATGTAAAAGTGCTATTGGAAGAAGTCGAAATTCCTAAAGATTGGAATGACATACTTTTTTTAATCGGACGATTTATTACTTCTAATGATGTCGTTGACTCTGAAACCATAGTGAATGTGTTTATTGCACAAAGAGATTTATTTCCTCAGGATTATACCGCTCAACTTCAACCCTATCTAAAACAATTAGAAAAGAGCTACTTTTCGAGTATTCCAAAAAATTATGTTAAGAATTTATTAGTCAATAAAATTCCCAACAAAGATTTTGTTTATAAAATCAATGACAAAGATTTAATTACGCTCAATACGCTCAAACTAATAAAACCTCTTGTTCAAAAAGCACTTCTAAAGAATAGCGAAGGTTCAAAACTTCCGTTACTTTCTTTCCCAACACACAAACCTTATTGGGTGGAACCAAAAACACTTTTGGAACGAATAATTCAATATCAAACCTCAAAAGAAACTATTGATAAAGTTGATTTAAGTATAGCCATCAGCAGAATGCCGCGCGAAAATGTAGAAGAAGCTATTCCATTGCTAAGTAAACTTGATACCGAAATGAAAGAATTGATGTCCTATTGTTTAGGCGTTTCTAATGAATTAAAAGTCCATTCGTCTTCAATACTTTCAAAATTGTTTCAAAAAGTAACTGGTCCAAGCGAAGACACCGAAAAACTGGCTTTGTGGGCAGTTGCAGCCAGAACGTATTATCCAAATGAAACTTTTGAAGAATTTGAAAAAACTACTTTAAATGATATTCCTTTTGTAGCTAAACCTTTCGCTCCCGAAATCAATTTTAAAGAAAAATGGAACGAATGGAAAAATTACCAAACCAAAGAACTAGAGCGTTCGCCTTCATGGACAGAACTTACCTATACACTTCCTGTAGAAAAGAATATTCCACAAAATTTTATTTATAATCTAGATTTACATCCCAAAAAAGAACGATATACTTGGCATTCGGATTATGTATTAAATTCTGAAGACAATGCTTACTATTGGAATAGCATTATGCCTCAAAACAATCAACCTCTAGCCTATTTACTATTAGCCAAAAATTGTAAAACAGCCGACGGAACAAATAATGAGTTAAAAGGATTTTTAAATATTACCAATTTTCCAGGTTTTCAATTTGATACCACTTCATTATTGGTTTTTGCTTGTTGCTTCTTCCAAGAGAAAAAAGAGGTTCGCCTTTTAGCTTCCGAAATGATTATAAATCTTGTAGAAAAACAAAAGATAGACCTCAATCTTTTTTCTGAAAAACTAGCGTTTCTTATTACTAATAAATATGGCGTTTTATTACGATTAATCGATGGAATTATTACTTTAAAAGACGTTTCACCGTTACACAATTCGGCTTTGTTTCTAATTTTAGATGGTATTTTCAAGAGAATAAAATTAAATGATAAATTGCCTACTAACTTCAAGAAATTAGTTGAAAATTATTTGGATGTTATAGCAAAAACCAACCAAAAACTATCAGTAGAAAGTATTCATTTCTTCGAAAAACACAAAGAGAACAATTCGCTAAAACCACTGATAAAACAACTTTTAACATCATAAAAATGAACGATTTACTATATAAATACCAAAGTGTTTCTACACTAAATAAAGCCAAAGGAATCAATAATTTGGTGATGGCACATCAAACAGAGATAGAAGAAGTAAACAATATTCCTTGCTTCTTTTGGGGAAGTCTAACCGAACCTTACATTACGGCAAAATGTTGGAGTACAATTGCCAAAGTAGTTCGCTCAAGTTTTGGACCAATCCCACCAAGTTTAAGAGATCCAATTGTTTCGGCTGGAGCAGAACGCATGCGTTTTGAAGGTTTTTCTTCTTGCAATGGAGTATATGTTCGACTAGATATGAAACCCGAAGCTATCGATGGCGAATTTATCGCCTCTGGAACAACCAATGTCGATTTTAACGAACCGATGTTAAACGCTTTAAACGCTATTCAAAAAAATGAAAAAGTAACGTTAGCCGTTGGTCAACACGATGTTCAAGTCATTACAACCAAAGCCAAAGTGGTTGAAAAAAAAGTAACGCTTCCGCCACGATGGATTAAGGGTTTGACTAGCGTTCAATTATATTTAGCCGACATGGATAAAAAGTTTGAACTCAATAAAATGCAAACCATTCAACTTTTTCAAAGCCTTCCCAAAGGAAATGTAAAAGGCGAATTCTACATCACAAAACGTGCTGGAAAATTTATGTTTTCTACTTTAGAAACCCCTGACAGTGTTCGAATTGGTGGCGTTCATCGTTTACGTTTATTAGAAGGTATTTTGCCTATTGTAGATAAAATCTACTTCTACGAATCTTCCGATAAAGAAACCTGTGCTGCGGTTTGCGAATTTGGAAAAATGCAATTGCTCATGGCGTTTTCACCTGATGCATACCGTGGTTTTTCGGGCGAAGGAAAAGCGTTGGAAAACATGACCGAAAATCTTCCGATAGAATGGGTTTATGGTTTAAACAGTTTGCTAAAATCAAACGAATCATTCGATCCAACGATGCTTTCTATCGAGAATGATATCGATTTTGGAACGATGGAAAATCTCACGGCAAACTTATCTTCCATGGGATTATTAGGTTATGATATTGAAGAACGCAACCATTTTTACAGACGATTACCTTTTAAAACCGAACGCATTTTAAGCTTAAACCCAAGACTGAAAAATGCCAAAAAATTAATCGACAACGATGACATTCAAATCATTTCTAAAAGACACAACTATACCGAAGCCAACGTAAAAGGAACTGGAGTAACCCATAAAGTAATTTTAGACGGAGAAAACCAACACTGCACCTGCGATTGGTTTACAACCTACCAAGGCAAACGAGGAATTTGCAAACATATCTTGGGAGTGAAAATGATTTCGTAAAAAATTATTTACTTTATTTTTCATCAACACTAGACCGGTTTTGGAAACCTGTCTGGTGTTTTTTTATTATAATATCAGAAAATTAAGCTATTTTGGAAATCTAAATCATACAGAATACTTTTCAGGTATCAATCTCCACCACAACCAGAACATCCGCCACCAGAACATCCACTGTCGCCACTACAGCTGCTATCAAAACTTGAAGAATAGTCGTCGAAACTCATATAGGCACAACCTGATTCACCTACTCCACTATTGTCATTAACCCGATTGATAATACTTCCCATCTCATGATCAATACGACTAAACAACTCATGATCAAAAGCAACCAACAAAAATATGTTACCACCTATTTTTTCAATTAGGTCAATTACCATTTGACTCTCTAAAGTACTATTGTTGGCAAGCTTATTCGCTTCAATTTGAATTTCTTCTTTTACTTCTTTTTTTAATTTGGCTCCATAATCTGTTATACTGTATTTATACAATAACTTTTGGAAAATATTTTGAGAAAAACATTTTTGTAGCGTTGGCGTTTTGTAGATATCAGCCTTGTAATACAATAGTGCTTTCGATTTTTGATAGGCAATTTTCACCAAATTGCTAAACAAAATTTCAATAGAAGTATCAGACACAAAAGAGGATAAAAAAACCCTTTCGTGATTTAGAGAAGTGTACGTTTCAAAGTTTTTTCCAATACTAACATACGTATAAACTTTTAATTTATCTCTATAATGTGGTCGGCGTTCAACTTCGTATGTTTTTAAAACTTGTTTGAACAGTAAATCTATAAACGTTAACTTTAATAATTCATTATGTGTTGCACCTGGTTTGGTTAACAATACTACTTCTGCTGGAGTTAGTTGTGATAGATGTTTCATTTAAAAAGGCTTTTTAATTATCCAGTTTCTTTTAACATTTACTCTTTGAAATTCAACTTCTGAAAATCTAATTTCACTGGTTGGCCAAATATCATTTGGAGCTTCTAGCTTAAATACTTCTTGATAAAAAGTCTTTGTTTTTTCGTACCAATTGTTAAATTTAGACTTTTCATTATCGCCACCTTTTGTTGGATTGTGATGGATTTTTCTCTTAATTGTAGTATCACAAAAATCTACCCAATACGATTGTGTGTATAGCAAATGCAAATGCCAAACCTGATCAACCTGGTCAGAAGGCGTCAGCGGATGGTCGGAAAGTGTCAATAGGAAAATAAATTTTTTATATTCTAAAATGGTACGAACAGCATATTCTATAGACCAACCATTTTCCCGCGCAAGACGATCAGTAAAAGTAAAGGAAGCTTCTGCATCGTCTATTTCAAAACCTTTTATTTCGTTCCAAAGTTGCAACTGTTCCTCAGTCATAATTTCAATTTAAAATTGAATATTCACAATCTATCTATTTTGATACTAAACTACTATTTTAAAACATAATTACCTATACAATTCTTCACGAATACTTATGAGAATATCAATGACTTTTTCCACATCTGGGGTTTCGGGTAAAGTACTTGTTTCATAGTGCTTTTCTATAGACGCAATTAGATTATTTGCCATCAGTAGTAAATCGTCATACTCCATTTTGCCTGCTTTGATAGCTAGCAACTCATCTCGGTTGGTTACTTTTATATGCAATGTTCCTTTGCTTAAAATGTGCTCGGCAGTTTGCAACAAACGTATGGTGTGCATCATGTTTTTACTGTCATAATTTTTGCCGTGTTCTTTGTTGGTGTTATAACGTTCTTCATTGCGTTTTTCTATCCAATCCCAATATTCCTTGTATTCTTTACAATATTTGGAATAACCGTCTTGATTGCAAGAGAGATAAGCTAGCTCTTTCTCGCCTTTTGGAACGGATGACAACGAAACCTCGTTGGAGAATTCATTTTTAACAATTCCTCGATACTCTAAAGTAGCCGTTTCGTCATAAAACAGCGCATACATTCCTTTGGAGTTGGGCATGTTGATTAAACCACAACGTTCTTGAAGCAAACCATTACTTTCCAACCATTGCGAAAGTACAACCGAATTATAGCCTTGCAACACATAACAAAAATCCAACAGACTTTTCTTTTGCTTTTCCATTGGGTTGACGATTTTTTTGTTCAAACCCGTTGCCTTTTTGATTTGCGTCATGGCATAACCGGCAAAACTGTCTTTACAGAGTTTAGACAAAAAATCATCCAACTGTAATCGTTCCATTAACGGATGTTTGTACAGAATACAATCGGTTGGCGATGCTAAAATCTCAAGAATATTGGGATTGTTTTTGAGTAACAATTCTACAAAACGACCGATTTCATAATACACCTCATCATTGGTTTCATTACTAATTTGAGGAATATAATGCAACCCATAAAACTGCTCTTTTGGCAAATAATACACGCCTTTAATATCTGTGTCCGATGTTGGCGTGTCTAACCCAAACGACTTACTGCCCGAAATGACTTCGAAGAGGATTAGGTTTTGGGATTTTAGGTCTTGAATGGTCATTTGTAAAATTGTTCCGTTAGGTAAAAAACGGTATCGATAAATTTTAATATACCATTTTGCGTAAGCACATTTTCATCGTGCAAATCTTCCAAAATGATTCCCCATTCTGGATGATAATAATCGTTATTCTTTTTATTTATAAAACCGGCATTTTCCAAAAAAAGTTTAACATGTTCTAAGTTGGTTTTTTCGGTGGCTAACACAAAATTTTGTTCGACCACCGCATAAAAAGTAGTATGCGTTTTGTAAAAACCTAAAAGGCGATAAGCTGTATCTGGAAAAAAACAATTATTTATAAGTAAGTTGTTGAAGTAATCTTCCCAACTGGAATAGTAAATAGAATCATTTAGTTTTAAAACTTTACGACTATCTTTTAGGTAAACCAACTGTTCTGCACCATTGGAAACAAATTGTTTTACATCAATTTTTGGATACCAGAGCGAATTTTGGTTAGCAAATTGTACTAAAAAGCCTTCTTCTTGTTTTTTGAAGTCGATACTTCCTTGAGCCATTTCACTTGAGCTTTTGCTTTCTCTAAGGTAATGGGTGACTGCTTGGATAGTTGCTCCAAACTCAACTTGGCTCTTTCCTGAAATGATATTTTGTAGTTCATGCTTCATGGAATTGTTGACACAAAGATAATGATTTTCTTTTTACACCTAACAGGCTTTGGAAACCTGTTAGGTGTTGTATTACTTAGTTTTTGAAATAGCTTTGAAGAAAGTTTGGGGTTGGGGTTTTAGGGTTTGGATGGTTATTGAAACAAATGTGTTTAATTTTAACAGCAAACTTACAACTAAAAGTAAAAAATGATTACTTTTGTAATAAAATGAGCCAATTTGATTATATAAAAGAAATTGCGAAATATGGTCTTGAAAATGACCAAGAGAAGCTATTGAACGTTTTAAACGATCTCATTGAATATTCTAAAAATAGTAAAAAGACAAATTTTGCTATACAATTACAATCCATTTTAAAGGAATCTATTCGCCAACAAAAAACTAGTTCTTTAACTAAAGTTGGTTCTGATTCTTATTTCAATAGAATTGAAGATAGAGAAGTTGGTGATTTAATTTTAGAAAAACTTACCTCTGATTATCGTCTTGACAATATTGTCGCAGATGAAAACGTAATTGATAATCTAAATCATTTTATTGAAGAACATCATAAATCAGAAGTTTTAAGAAAATTTGATTTACCGATTGCTAATAAATTATTGTTACATGGTCCATCTGGATGTGGAAAAACTTTAGCTTCTTATGTTGTCGCAGGTGAATTAAATAAAATGATGGTTGTGGTTAATTTAGGTGCTATTGTTTCCTCTAAATTAGGTGAAACAAGCAAAAATCTTTCTAAAATCTTTCGTAAAGCGGCATCAGAAGATTGTATAATTTTTATTGATGAATTTGATTCTTTAGGTAAAGTTAGAGATTACAGTCAAGATCATGGTGAAATGAAAAGAGTTGTAAATACAATACTGCAACTTTTTGATTATTTACCACAATCAAGCATAGTTATTGCTGCCACCAATCAAAAAGAAATGTTAGACGAAGCTTTATTAAGAAGGTTCGATTTTTCTATTGGTTTTAATCTACCTACTGAAAAAGAAATAAAAGACTTGATTTCTTTAACATTAAAAAATGGTAATTTCACTTTTGACAACAAAACTAAAGCTAATAAAGTAATTAAAAGCTGTATTGGATTATCTTATTATAGTATCCAAAAAACTTTGGTTACAGCTATCAAACGAAGTTTATTTGCTATTGTAAATCCTGAACTTATTTTATCTGCAAAGATTGATACTACTGTTTGGCAAAATTTAATTGAGATTGAAAAAAAATCAATGAATATTTAATTTTCTGCTTCGAGGTCTGTATCAATATTATTAATAGCTTCTAGATTATTAATTAGTTTCATTTCATCATATAATTTACCTGAATAAGTATTTTTATAAGGAAGTTCCTCTACAGAAATTACTAATGAAAAATTTATAGCTTTATCTTTAAGCTTAACTTTATCTATGTCATTCAATAATTTATGCAATTTAGAATTAATTGCAATTTTAACAACTATTTCTCCTTTTTCATTAATATTCTTTTTTAGAAAAGGTTTGGTTAAATTAAATTCGGTTTTCTGAACATTACTTAATACTTTTCTTTTGAAATAATAATCTTGTGACCAAGAATCTTTCAATTTAACATCTTTTACCTCGCTATCATTAATTATTTCAAGCTCTTTATCATTAAAATATCCAAATGCTAAATGAATAGGACAATAAGTAAATTGATTATGGTAGATTGGATTAAATTTGAAACAAAGTGTGGTTTTTATCTTAATTATCGATTTTTTATTCAATAATTTCATTAAGTAACTTGGTAATTTAAGAGAATATGATTTAATCTTTTCTGGTAAAATGTTATCTTCTATTATTAATGTAACATTATTATCAGTCGAATTCAAAGCTTTTTCTTCAATTGGAAAACCGTTGCCAATTACATTCTGCTTTTTGATTTCATTTAAAATATCTTTATTTTCTTCAATACTAGATGAATTGATTATTAACGCTTTAACTGTTTGCATGTTGTCTGAAAGCTGAGGATAAACGTTTAAAACTCTCGCAGCTAAATTAGCGGTAAAAGGTGCTGAGTAACTTGTCCCGATTTCTTTTTGAAAAAAATGTCCAGTTTTTATAGTCAAAACCTTTAACCCTGTTTTTGAGAAGTCTGTCTCTGTGTCAATATCTCCTCCATAATTAATTAAATCAGGTTTGAATAAATGCTTATTTACCCTATTAGTATTTTCTCCATCTTTTTTATTCTTAAAAATTTTCAAATCCCAATTATAATGAAAAGTTCTGCTAATAATACTATGAATAGTTCCAATAGGTGCATTTCTTACTAACTCATTATTGTCAAGATTTGATGCGTACGCTCCTACACATATATTATTCATGCTTTCAGATGGACTTGTTAAATTTGAGCTTTCAATTTCAAAATGACTTTTGTAATCTATAATTTGATTTGTATGAAAATTAAAATACTCGTTGAAGTTACCAATTGAAATAAAAATAAGTATATTCAACTCAAAAGATAACAAATCTAATCCATAAGCATACTCAGAAACTTTTTCATTATACTTTTTGTATTCGTTATAACCAATTGTTAAAGTAAAAATTCTCACATTATATTCTTCGTGAGCTCTCCTAATTAATTGTATAACATCTTTTTCAAAAATAAAACCTGTATTTCTATCTAAAGTTTTTATACTCAACAATTTTGCATCAGCTTTGAAAGCTCCTATGTGATTAGGATATAACTTATCACCTAAAGCAGCAATTAGCGCAACCGACGTTCCATGATCACAGTTATCTATTAATGAAGAAAAGTCAGTTAAATTGTATGAATCATCATTAATTATTATCTTTTCTAATGGAGACTTTTTCTCAATACCAGTATCAATAATACCAATAATTGGCATATCATCCTCCCAATTTGAGATTTCAAAACCAAAAGACTTATTCGATAAATTAAAATTATTAGGACTTACAAATCCTGAATTATATGAATTAACTGAATGAATTATATCAAAATTATCAACTATCTCAGAAATCAATTCTTGGCTGACTTCAGCTAGCTCAATTAAATCCATATCCGCATTATATTTATACTTAATATCAAGTTCATCCAAGTATTGAAATAAATGCTTTTTAATAGACTGACTTAAATTGTCTAATGTTAAAGTATTAATTAAATTTAATTTTACAAGTTTTTTTATTTGCTTCAAGTTGACAATTCTATCAGAAGTTAAAAACGAGAATTCTTTTATAAACTTGATATTATTATTATAATTAGATTTATGATGTCCTCTTGAATCAGTATTAATAAAAATTTCAAGTTGATTTATGAAATAATTAAATAACCTTATATCCCATATAACAAATACTCCAACAGTGTTCCATTCCTCATACATAACTAACTCAAGTCCAAAATCATTTCTATACCTAACTTCAAAAACTGAAGAATCAAAAACATCATGAAAAGTAATTTTCATCATTTCAATATTTTCAGGTATATCAAGTGTTTTACTCCTCTTTCTCTCAATTCTATCAATCTGAAAATTTTTCAATGACCTTTTAAAATCCTCTTTTTTTGGAGAATAATCAATTATTGAGTCATCTACATCTTTATTGTCATTACCTGAATATCTAGTTTTTTGTTTATATCCGACCAAACCTTCAACAGGATTTTTGAAAAACAAATGTGATTTTTTCATCTACTTAATTAATTTAATTATTTATCATCCTCCTAAAAACCCCATCCAATTCCAAACTCATCTTCTTACCACTACTCAACCCAACAGCTTTCTCTTGATTAAACTTCACTGTTTCCATCAAGAAATTAGTAATCAAAGCCTCTTTTGGGTGCAAGTATTTTTCGTCTTGGTTGGCTTTTATTTGCATCAATTCTTTTACTTTTTCTTGTATGTTTGGTGGCGCAATGGGCAACAATTCCATGAAATCTACTGGTGGAAAACTGTTGTGTTCTATAATCCATTTTCCGGCTAAGGCTGTGCGCAAAGCGTAGAAATAACTTTTTAGTTTTACTTCTTCGGCTTGGCATACGTCCATGAAATTCTTGGTCGTACCCAAATAATGGTGCAAACAAGCTATAGGCGAAAAGCAATCTTTTGCCAAACGGCGCATTTCAGCTATAAACGCTTCATTTTCAAAATACACCACTGGCGAAAACAACCACTCCAGCAAAGGTGCGTTGGATTTTGCTAATAATTTTACGGCTTTCCGTAAATCCCAACCTGAACCGTCCAAATTATCCTCGGTCATAAACTCAATAACATCGGTTTGTTCCCAAAGTGATAAGTAATAATCTAAATCGTGTTTGTAGATAAAACGGATGTCATAGTCGCTATCAGGCGAGGCAAATCCCCAAGCACGACTACCCGATTCTACCGCATACAAGATTTCAACTCCTTTTTGAAGTTCTGCCTCTTTTAACTTTTTAAGTATTATTTCTTTCATGGCTAATTTCTCAAATGTAAGAAAAAAAGCATTCCCAATCTATGTATAAATACCTAATTTGAAATGCTCTAAATCCAATCGTTTTATCCAATTTAAACTATGCGACTTACTTGGTTGCGCAGGAGGATTCGAACCTGCATGTATTGGATTTTATGTAACATTACAACTGCTCACTGAAAACTGCTCACTGAAAACTGAGACTGAATACTAGTCCTCACGACTTCCATCATCCGCCATGCGAACCAATTTGGGAGTAAACTTTGCCACGACATCAACCAAATCTTTTTGGGCTTCCATAACCAAATTAATGTCTTTGTAAGCCATTGGTGCTTCGTCTAAACCTGCGCCAATTAAGGTTACACCATGATCTTTTAATACGGCTTGCATTTCGACTTTGGTAATGTTTTTCTCCGCTTGGGTTCGGCTCATTTGTCGTCCTGCGCCATGTGAAGCCGAGTTGATGGCGTTCTCTTCACCTTTTCCTCTTACTAAAAATCCCGGTGCGGTCATACTGCCTGGAATAATTCCCATGACGCCTTTTCCGGCTGGTGTCGCACCTTTTCTGTGTACAATTACTTCTTCGCCATTCCAAATCTCTTTCCAAGCAAAGTTATGGTGGTTTTCTACTTTGGTTAAAACCGTTGCGCCCAGTGCTTTTTCCATTTTGTTATGGATAACTTCATGACACGCAGAAGCATAATCACCTGCTAAGTTCATAGCTATCCAATATGCTTGTCCCAACTCAGAATTCATATCCAAATAAGCTAAGTTTCGGGCTATTTCTGGAAGTTTACAAACGTCTTTCGCCATTTTAGTATAATGCCCAGCAACGGTAGCACCAAAACCTCTCGAACCCGAATGGGTTAACAATGCCACATATTTCCCTTTAGGAATTCCCAAATCGGCATCGGCTTCCATGAATTCCATAATACCAAATTCCACAAAGTGATTGCCACCACCAGACGAACCCAATTGTGACCAAGCTTTGTCTTTCAAATTTTTTATAAACGAATTGGCTTCAAAAACAGGGCTATCCAAAACAGCATGCTCAGCTTTGTACTGACCTTGAAAACCATGACCTGCACCAAACTTGGTGTGCGCAGTCAATTCTCGCTTAAATTTATCTTGATTGGCATAATAAAAATCTTCTGTAATATCATAAACCGATAACGCCATTCGACAACCAATATCAACGCCAACACCATAAGGAATTATCGCGTTTCGAGTAGCCAAAACACCACCAATAGGCAATCCATACCCTTGATGTGCATCAGGCATTAACGCACCAGCAACGGTAACAGGCAATTGCATCGCTACTTCCATCTGTTTTTTGGCACCTTCTTCAATATGGGCTAAACCATAAGCCGTAAAAGCATTGGGTGTTGGATTTAACTGAATGAAATCTTCTGGTTTTTCATTGGCTTTTTCGATTAAGGCAACAGCCAATTTGCTAAAAATAGCATCATCAATATAATTTTCGGGATTTTCAAGAACCAATTTAAAATGTGCCAACATTTGTTCACGAGTAAAACCATGTCGTTTGCTGTTTATTTTTAAGGCAATGCCGATGATTTGTCCTTGTGGCAAACCCAATTCCATTAGATCATTTCCATTGATAGGTGTTTTCATTTTCTTTTCCTTTTGTGAAACCCGACTTATTTCCGATGAATAAATCGGGTTATTGTTTTACATTACAAATATTCAAAAACTACTACGCAATTATTTTGCGTAGTAAATAATAAACTTTAAATTTGATTGGTTTTGAAAACTGTAAACTGTAAACTGTAAACTGTAAACTGAAAACTGAACACTGAAAACTGAAAACTAAACAAAATGGCTCAAAACAAAAACGCACTCATTCGCTATAAAACCATTGATAAATGTTTGCAAAATCACTACCGCCAATGGACTTTGGAAGATTTGATTGAAGCAGTTAGTGAAGCATTGTATGAATATGAAGGTAAAGAAAATCCGGTAAGCAAACGAACCATTCAGTTGGACATTCAACTAATGCGTAGCGAAAAACTGGGCTACAATGCGCCAATTGAAGTATACGACAAAAAATACTATCGCTATGCCGATGATGACTATTCGATTACAGATATTCCCTTAACCGAAACCGATATTAATGTGCTAACCGAAACAGTTTCTATGCTAAAACAGTTCAAAGACTTTTCTTTGTTTCATGATGTTTCGGATATTTTACAACGATTGGAAGATAAAATCTATTCCGAAAAATCGCATACGCAACCGGTAATCCATTTAGATAAAAACGAAAACTTAAAAGGACTGCATTTTCTAGACGAATTGTATCAAGCCATAATCAAAAAAGTAGCCCTTAAAATTACCTACAAGTCGTTCACGTCTCGTGATGAAAATACGTTTTTGTTTCACGCCTTTATTTTGAAAGAGTTCAACAATCGTTGGTTTTTAGTAGGCAGAAAACGTAGTGCAGCACCTATAAGTAATTTAGCATTAGACCGCATTATTGCAGTAGATTATGATTTTCAAACACCTTATTTAGAAGAAGAATTTGATGCTGAAAAATTTTATAAAAATATAGTTGGCGTAACCGTAAACACCGGATTACAACCCAAAAAAATAGTACTTTGGATTGACCGAACCAATGCGCCTTATGTGATAACAAAACCATTACACAATTCCCAACGATTGATAAAAACCAACGAAGATGGAAGCATTATCATTCATTTATTTTTAGTAGAAAACTACGAATTGGAGCGACTACTTCTCGGATTTGGCAACGGTATAGAAATCATCAAACCAGAAGGAATGCGCAAAAGGATGAAAAGCATTCTAGAAAAAAGTTTAGAGAAATATAAATTGGGGGAATGAAATAATTAAATAATAACCACCACTTTACTCCTATCATCCTCCAAAGGAACATAAGTGCCGTCTAGTTCCTTGTAAAAATCAAGTACTAAAATAGTAAACAAGATACCATCAGTAAGCTCCATTTTAGGCACTTCAAGTGTAATAGAATTAGGTAGCGTTGTGAGGTTGTAAAAGTGTTTATCACTCTCACACAAAGAATTCGTTTTGGTCTCAAAATTAAAAGCTAAAGTCAAAACAGTACAACTAACACTAGTTCCACCATCGGGAAGTACGATTCCATCAGTAGTAAATTGTAATTGGTTATTTGTAATTGTACAATCTAAAGAAATTGCCATTTCAGGATTAAAATGAAACCTTTTTAGTTGATTTTGTGCTTCAATAGTAACGAGTGCTTTGGCTAATGTACGTTCACCTCTTATTGATTCTGTATCAAAAACCAACAACTGACGCATCTTTTTAGTCAAGTTATTCACCACCAAAAGATTATTTTTTTTAGGTAAATAATCCTTCAAAGCCAACCGAAGTTCCTTACAAGTAGAAGAAACCCGTCCAAACTCAGAAGCATTCTGCCTACTTAAGGCATACTTTGGCGAAGTTTTTAAAGCTTTTGTAGTAAAGCCACTTTTAGCTCTCATAATGATTTGGTCTTCCAATTTATAAAGAACATAATCATCAATTCGCTTAGGAAATTCTCCTTCTACTTTAACTCTAGCCATCGTTTGTACTTCATTTTTTTATATTCTTCTTCGCTCCTGTCTTGTTTCTATTTGCTGCTTAGCTGTGGTAACCTAAAATAATACTAATTTTCAATGCATTTGCAAAAAATAAACCTTTTTTTACGAACAAGTTACGAACCAAATACAAACCAGAGATAACCTACACTTCGCCATAGTTGCTTTATAGCAACCCTATAGATACTGCATAGCAACGGTAGGGTTGTGGTACGCTAACAATTTAGACTCTCAAACTAATAACAAAACAAAAACTTAATATACTTTTTTGAAATACAGATTTATTAATGTTAAGAATTTCTTTAATCAGTGTTCCAAAATAAAGGGTCATTTAACTCACTTCTCACCTCATTTTTTGTACCTCAAACTTAAAAAAAATACTATGCATGCATAAAATTTAACACAAATACTATGCGTGCATAATAAATATTTTATATATTTGACAACAGAAAGAAAACGTTGTAGTAAAAAATGAAAGACAAAACCATAGATTACATTCTACGTGCCACCTGGCAGGCCGTTTCAAGAATGTACAACGAAGAAGCATCAAAGTTTGACGGCTCAATGGCGATAGGTTTTGCACTTCTAAGCATTGACAAAGAAGACGGAACACCATCAACGGCTATCAGTTCTAGAATGGGAATGGAAGCAACTTCATTAACTAGAACCTTAAAAACATTAGAAGAAAAAGGATTAATCATACGAAAGAAAAATCCAGATGATGGTCGTGGCGTGTTAATTTACCTAACCGATTTTGGGAAACAAATGCGAGCACAATCTAAAGAAACTGTACTTAAATTTAATGAAAGTATCCGAAAAAATATATCAGATGAAAAACTTCAAAACTTTATAGAAGTCGCAGATATAATTAATGATTTGATTGCAGAGAAAAAGATTTTTTAAATTAAGAATATAGAACATAGAATAAAGAATATAGAGGTTGAACTAGACAGTAAAGTCTTTTTTCTATTCTCTATTTTCTGTTATCTTTAAAAAGAAAAACATGAAACGAACAATTAAAAAAGTGGCAGTAGTCGGCTCAGGAATAATGGGTTCAGGAATTGCTTGTCATTTTGCTAACATCGGTTTGGAAGTACTACTTTTAGACATTGTGCCTAATGCACTTACTGAAATCGAGGAAAAGAAAGGACTAACTTTAGAAAGTAAAGTGGTTCGCAATCGTTTGGTAAATGACCATTTAGCAAATGCTTTAAAAAGCAACCCATCACCTATTTACAGTCAGAAATTTGCTAGCCGAATTACAACAGGAAACACAACGGATGATATGTCCAAAATTGCAACTTGCGATTGGATTATCGAAGTAGTGGTAGAGCGTTTAGATATCAAGAAATTGGTTTTTGAACAAATCGACAAATTCCGTAAACCGGGAACATTAGTAACGTCAAATACATCAGGTATTCCAATTAACTTTATGAGTGAAGGAAGAAGCGATGATTTTCAAGCCCATTTCTGTGGTACGCATTTCTTCAATCCTGCACGTTATTTGAAATTATTCGAAATCATTCCAGGTCCAAAAACATCACAAGAAGTATTGGATTTCCTTTTTGAATACGGTTCAAAATTCTTAGGAAAAACTTCAGTAATTGCTAAAGATACTCCAGCTTTTATCGGAAACAGAATCGGTATCTTCGGAATCCAAAGTTTGTTCCACCAAGTTAAGGAAATGGGATTAACCATTGAAGAAGTTGATAAATTAACAGGTCCAGTTATTGGTCGTCCAAAATCGGCAACATTCAGAACTGTTGACGTAGTTGGTTTAGATACGTTGGTTCACGTAGCTAACGGAATTTATGACAATTGTCCAAATGATGAAGCACACGAATTGTTCAAACTACCAGATTTCATCAACAAAATGATGGAAAAAAAATGGTTAGGAAGCAAAACAGGACAAGGATTTTACAAAAAAGAAGGTAAAGAAATCTTATCGTTAGATTTAGATACTTTAGAATATACAGCGGCTAAAAAAGCATCGTTCGCCACTTTAGAACTTACCAAAACAATTGACAAACCAATTGATAGATTTAAAGTTTTGGTAAAAGGAAAAGATAAAGCTGGTGATTTCTACAGAAAAAATTTCTCAGCAATGTTTGCTTATTGTTCTAACAGAGTTCCAGAAATCACTGACGAATTCTACAAAATCGACGACGCTATGAAAGCTGGTTTCGGTTGGGAAAATGGTCCGTTTGAAATTTGGGATGCCATTGGTGTAGAAAAAGCAATAGCAATAATGGAAGCTGAAGGATACAAACCAGCAGCTTGGGTAACGGATATGTTGATTTCAGGAAACAAATCGTTTTATTCGGTTAAAAATGGTAAAACGTGTTTCTACAACATTCCATCAAAAGCTCAAGAAGAAAAACCAGGTCAAGATGCATTCATTATTTTAGATAACATCAGAGAAAGTCACAAAGTTTGGGGTAACTCAGACGCTTCAGTTATCGATTTGGGTGATGGCATTTTGAACTTAGAATTCCACTCTAAAATGAATACTATTGGTGGTGGCGTTTTAACCGCTATCAACAAAGCTATCGACTTAGCTGAAAAAGAGTATAAAGGATTAGTAATTGGAAATCAAGGAACGAATTTCTCAGTTGGAGCTAACATCGGAATGATTTTCATGATGGCTGTTGAGCAAGAATACGACGAATTGAATATGGCTATCAAAATGTTCCAAGACACAATGATGCGAGTGCGCTACTCCTCTATTCCAGTAATTGTCGCGCCTCATGGAATGACACTTGGTGGTGGATGCGAAATGAGTATGCATGCTGACAGAGTTGTCGCCGCTGCTGAAACCTACATTGGTTTAGTAGAATTTGGAGTGGGTGTAATTCCTGGTGGCGGTGGATCTAAAGAAATGGCTTTACGTGCAAGTGATTTATTCCGTAAAAATGATGTGGAATTAAATGTTTTACAAGAAAACTTCCTAACTATTGGAATGGCAAAAGTAGCAACATCAGCTTACGAAGCGTTTGATTTAGGAATTTTACAAAAAGGAAAAGACATCGTTGTGGTAAACAAAGACCGTCAAATTGCTGTAGCGAAACAAGTAGCATTACAAATGGCTGATCAAGGTTACACACAACCAGTAAGAAGAACGGATATCAAAGTATTAGGAAAACAAGCATTAGGAATGTTCTTAGTAGGAACAAACCAAATGGTTGCTGGGAAATACATCTCAGAACACGATTTAAAAATTGCTAACAAACTAGCTTATGTAATGGCTGGAGGCGATTTATCTGAACCAACATTAGTAAGTGAACAATATTTATTAGACATCGAACGTGAAGCTTTCTTGAGTTTGTGTACAGAAAGAAAAACTCTAGAGCGAATTCAGTTTATGTTAACTAAAGGGAAACCGTTGAGAAATTAGTATTAAGACAGAAGTATTAAGTATTAAGACTTAAGAGTGTAGATATTAAATAAAAATTAAACAGGATTGGAAGTCTTGATACTTAATACTCCAATCTTAATACAAAACAAATATGCACAATTTTGAAAAACTAAAAATCTGGCAAAAAGCAATGGACATAGCTGTTGAAGTTTATGAAATTTCTTTGCTTTTACCTGATGATGAAAAATTCAATTTGATACATCAAATAAAAAAATGTGCAGTTTCTATTCCTTCTAACATAGCTGAAGGTTCAGGTAGAAATCATAATAAAGAATTTATCCAATTTTTAGGAATAGCTAATGGTTCTACTTTTGAATTAATAACTCAACTAATACTCGCAAAAAGGTTAAAACTAATATCAGAAGAAATAATACAGCCTATAATTAACAAATTAGTAGAAGTTTCAAATATGAATTTCTCTTTTCAAAAAACATTAAAAACATAAGTATCAAGATAATTGTATTAAGTATCAAGACATAATTGTTAGAAAAAATCTTAATACTTTATACTCCAATCTTAATACAAAAAAATTAATACAATAAAATATGAAAACAGCATATATAGTATCCGGATTTCGTACAGCAGTTGGAAAAGCGCCAAAAGGAGTTTTCCGCTTCAAACGTCCTGACGAATTAGCAGCAGAAACCATCGAACACATGATGGCACAATTTCCTGATTTTGACAAAAAACGTATCGACGACGTAATGGTTGGAAACGCAATGCCAGAAGCTGAGCAAGGTCTAAATGTGGGACGATTAATTTCCTTAATGGGATTAAAAGTAACTGACGTTCCAGGTGTAACAGTAAATAGATACTGCGCTTCAGGATTAGAAACTATCGGAATGGCAACAGCCAAAATCCAAAGTGGAATGGCTGATTGTATCATTGCCGGTGGAGCTGAGAGTATGAGTTTTATCCCAATGGGTGGTTATAAACCAACACCAGATTACGCTGTAGCAAAAGAAGGAAACGAAGATTACTATTGGGGAATGGGTTTAACAGCAGAAGCAGTTGCCAAACAATTCAACGTTTCTCGTGAAGATCAAGATGAGTTTGCTTACAATTCACATCAAAAAGCCTTAAAAGCGCAAGCCGAAGGTAAATTTGATAAACAAATTGTTCCAATTACCGTGGAGCAGACTTTCATCAATGAAAATGGTAAAAAAGAAACAAAATCATACGTAGTAAGCAAAGATGAAGGTCCAAGAGCTGACACCAATATTGCTGCTTTAGGAAAACTAAAACCTGTATTCGCAGCTGATGGTTCTGTAACAGCAGGAAACTCTTCACAGATGAGTGATGGTGCGGCTTTCGTTTTAATCATGAGCGAAGAAATGGTAAAAGAATTAGGTGTTACTCCTATTGCTAGATTAGTAAATTTTGCATCAGCAGGTGTTGAACCAAGAATTATGGGAATTGGTCCAGTAAAAGCTATTCCAAAAGCACTAAAACAAGCAGGATTAACCTTGAATGACATCGATTTAATCGAACTAAACGAAGCATTTGCCTCTCAATCATTAGCTGTTGTTAGAGAATTAGGTTTAAATCCTGATATCATTAACGTAAACGGTGGCGCGATTGCACTTGGACATCCACTAGGTTGCACAGGAGCAAAATTATCCGTTCAATTATTTGACGAAATGCGTTTAAGAAAATCCAAATACGGAATTGTAAGTATGTGTGTAGGAACTGGACAAGGTTCTGCAGGAATTTACGAGTTGTTGTAATTTGAAGAGTATAGAAAATAGAGAATAGAAAATAGAGAATAGAAAATAGATTTTGAGTTTAATTATATAGAGTTTTGTTATGAGACATAATTATAAAAATTTGAAAGTATGGCAATTAGGAATTGAAATTGCAAATGATATTTCTGATATTTTATTAGAGTTTCCAAAACATGAAAGATATGATTTAAGTTCTCAAATGAGCCGTTGTTCTGTTTCTATTCCAAGTAATATTGCTGAAGGTTCATCTCGAACGGACAAATCGTTTAGTCATTTTGTTGATATAGCTTTAGACTCTTCTTTTGAATTAATAACACAATTAATTGTTGCAAAACATAGAAAATATATTGATGAAGAAACCTTCATAAAATTAGAAAAGAAAATAGAAGAATTTCAAAGAATGACAATGTCATTTCAAAATGGATTAAAGAAAAGTATCTTCTCAATGATCCCGTCTATTTTCTATTCTCTATTCTCTATATTCTAAAAAATAAAATAACTATTAAAATTAAAAAAAATAAAAAAATGAGCGATATAACCAGAGGAGGACAATTCCTAGTTAAAGAAACAAAGTGTGAAGACGTTTTCACACCAGAAGATTTCTCAGAAGAGCAAATCATGATGCGTGATTCTGTTAAAGAATTCGTTGATAAAGAAATTTGGCCAAATAAAGACCGTTTTGAGCATAAAGATTACGCATTTACAGAAGCCGTAATGAAACAAGCAGGAGAAATGGGATTTTTAAGTGTTGCCGTTCCAGAAAATTATGGCGGAATGGGAATGGGATTTGTGGATACTTGCCTAGTTTGTGATTATATTTCGGGAGCGACAGGTTCGTTTTCTACAGCTTTTGGGGCGCATACAGGAATTGGAACCATGCCAATTACATTATACGGAACAGAAGAACAAAAACAAAAATACGTACCAAAATTAGCTTCTGGTGAATGGTTCGGAGCGTATTGCTTAACAGAACCAGGAGCAGGTTCGGACGCAAATTCAGGAAAAACAAAAGCGGTTCTTTCAGAAGATGGAACGCATTACAAAATCACAGGACAAAAAATGTGGATTTCTAACGCAGGTTTTTGTTCTGTATTTATTGTATTCGCAAGAATTGAAGATGATAAAAACATTACAGGTTTCATCGTAGAAAATGATCCAAGCAACGGAATTACCATGAACGAAGAAGAACATAAATTAGGAATTCGTGCTTCTTCTACGCGTCAAGTTTTCTTTGCAGATACTAAAGTTCCTGTAGAAAATATGTTGGCTGCTCGTGGCGAAGGTTTCAAAATCGCTATGAATGCATTGAATGTTGGTCGTATCAAATTGGCAGCCGCTTGTTTGGATGCGCAACGTCGTGTAACTTCTAACGCTGTGAACTATGCTAACGAAAGAATACAGTTCAACACGCCTATATCATCTTTTGGAGCTATTCGTTATAAACTAGCCGAAATGGCAACTTCGGCTTATGCTGGAGAAAGTGCTACGTATCGTGCTGCAAAAGACATTGAAAACAGAATAAAACTTCGTGAAGCTGAAGGCGCAAGTCATCAAGAAGCCGAATTAAAAGGAGTTGAAGAATTTGCTATCGAATGTTCTATCTTGAAAGTAGCCGTTTCGGAAGATGTTCAAAACTGTGCCGATGAAGGAATTCAAATTTATGGCGGAATGGGTTTCTCTGAAGACACACCTATGGAAAGTGCTTGGAGAGATGCTCGTATTGCCCGTATATATGAAGGAACGAACGAAATCAACCGAATGTTATCCGTTGGGATGTTAATCAAAAAAGCGATGAAAGGTCACGTTGATTTGCTTGGACCAGCCATGAAAGTGCAAGAAGAATTAATGGGAATTCCATCTTTTGACACACCAGATTATTCAGAGCTATTTTCGGAAGAAAAAGAAATGGTAGGCAAATTGAAAAAAGCATTTCTTATGGTAGCAGGTGCTGCCGTTCAAAAATACGGAATGGACTTGGATGCACACCAACAACTATTAATGGCTGCTGCCGATATGTTGATTGAAATTTACATGGCGGAAAGTACTATTCTTAGAACTGAAAAATTAGCTAAAAAAGAAGGAGAAGCTAAAGTTCAAGAGCAAATTGCCATGGCAAAATTATACTTATACAAAGCCGTAGATATTGTTGCCGCTAGAGGAAAAGAAAGCATTATCTCTTTTGCCGAAGGCGACGAACAACGCATGATGCTTATGGGGCTACGCCGATTTACAAAATACACCAACATGCCTAATATTGTTGGTTTAAGAGAAACTATTACAGCTAAGTTAGTGGCTGAAAATAGTTATTGTTTTTAGTTTTAAGTTAAGTTAATTGTTTGGAAAACCATCCATTTTTTTGGGTGGTTTTTTTTATAAATAGTTTTTATTTCCAATCATTGCTATCCGATAAAAATTCAATTTAAGACTTTTTACATAAAAATTATTTAACTCGCAAAGGCGCTAAGACGCTATATACTGAAAATTTTCTTTGCCCCATTGTGTGTTTGCGAGAAACAATCAAAACCCCAAACTGGTGCTCGTCTGTTACGAGTACCTACTTAAATTAGAACAAAAATCGTAGCATTTGCTATGCGGTTAACTAAAAAAGAAGTAATAATTAAGATTCTGTTTTATATTATTGTTTTCTCAAAAATACTATATTTGATAAAATGTTTTAAAACCCGCGTTACAAACGCTTTATTTGTCAAATAAAGGTAAATAGGTACTCGTCATAGACGAGCACCGGAAAGGATTTCTATATTGACCAAGCCAAAAATAAAGGTATTGTTTCAAAGTTAGTTTAATAAAGATTAATTAATTATTGTAAATCAATTAAAATGTAAATTTTAGATTTAATTAAAACTATTAAAATAGTTAACATATAAAACTATGAAAAAAATTAGTATCCTTTTATGCCTCATTTTTAGTTTAATTTCATTTTCCCAAGAGAAGAAAGTTGTAAAAGCAGGTTATATTACTTTCAATAGCAATTCAATACTTGAATTTAAAAATCTAACTATTGAAAATGGAAATGCAACTTATTTTAATGAAGTTTCTCAAACAGAAACAACGTATCCGTTAACCTCCATAAAAAAGATCATGGATATCAATGGTACAATAGTCTATGAGTCTGAAAACAAAATAAAAGTCAAAAATGTTACTAATGAGCAAACTTCAAGAAAAGAAACTGTAGTTCTTAAAAAGAAGAGTGAAAAACTTATTTATAAATCAGCATCCAAAATAACTTTGAATGATGAAATCCTTACCGATGATCAATTAGCAACAGTTTTAAAAGTAGAACCAAGTATTTACAATCAATATAAAAAAGGGGAAAATGGAGCCATGCTTGGCAGTATTTTAATAGGGGGAGGAATAGGTTTTTTCATTGGTAGCGGATTAAGTAATGTATCACTTGCCAATAATGGAAAAAAAGGTTCTTCAGCTTTCCTTATTGTTGGTTTGGCTACAGCTGTTGTTGGAATTCCTGTAAGATTAGGCGGTATTAAGAATATTAAAAAAGCCATCGAGGGGTATAATTCTATGCCCAACAAAAATGTTACCTATTTTGATAAATCAGCATTAAAAGTTATCGCCAATGACAATGGTATTGGTTTTCAATTGGAGTTTTAATTAAACCCCGACTGCCCGGTTTATTCAACTACTATTTTCTTAGTAATTCTTACTTTATTTGCTTCAAAAACAGCCAAATACATCCCCGATAGCGCGGGTGTAAATTGTTGTTTTCAAAAAAACCTACACGATCAAAAAAAATGGAGATACAAATAAAAAAATATTTAAATACAGACAGACTTGGTTGCATAAACGCTTTTAAGAGTAATGTCCCTACTTATTTCACAAATCAAGAGGTACAGGACTTCGAAGCCTTTTTAACAAGACTTGAAAGCGACGATAACAAAACTCAATTTTATGTAGTTAATCATAATAACAAAACGATTGGTTGTGGTGGGTTTGGAGATAAAGATAACAACGGAATCATTTCATTGGCTTGGGGATTAATTCATAAAGATTTTCATAAAATGGGTTTTGGTGAAAGGCTATTGAACTATAGAATTGAACAAATAAAACTGCTCAAACCAAAGTTTCCTGTAATTATTGATACTACTCAATATTCATATGGTTTCTTTGAAAAGTATGGATTTAAAGTCACCAAAATAACAAATGATTACTATGAAATTGGAATGCATAGATACGATATGATTTTAGCAATTTAGATTATAAATATTCGACTTTTAGATCGCAGCTTGTGCGAGCAGCTCGGTCTAACCAACAACCAACTTTACATTATCTAAAATAAATAATGAAAAACATTCATATTTCTTTTTGTCTTTTTATCTGGATTGCATTTAGTTGTTCCAAAGAAGAAGTTTCAAAAACCACTATTTATAATCAGAAAGCCAATGATTTAATTTTCCAAACTTTAAAGGAAAATAATTGCAAGTGTATTCTAGAAATACCAGAAGAATCATTGGTAGATATTAATAATTCAGAAAACCCAGGCTATGATATCAAATCAAAACTAAAAATGCAACTCAATCTAAAAACGGATGCAAATCTCGATAGTCTGTTATCGGTTTCAAAAAACTTCAAATTGGACAGCGAAAAAATTAAGGTCAATAAAATTAAAATAGTCAGCTCGAAAGATATTTGGAATATAAAAAAAGGAGAAGATAGTCACACTTTAGAATTGTGCAAAACTGGAATATTTTATATAGTCAAGCCAATATTTAATGAAAATTATACTAAAGCCGCTTTTGATTATGGTCTTGCTTTTTCTTGTGTAAAGCTGCTACCAACCCCAATTTATGAGTTCAAAAAGGATAAATGGATAGTATCAAAAAACTAAAAAAGTTTCATTCTGCAAACCCGATAGGCGGATTTGCAATCCGTGACCACAAACTAATTTCAAAAAAAAAATTCAAATAAACCCCAACCTTTGTCAATGTATCCTAATTTGGCAAAGGTTTTTTTTTGACTAAATATTACTCCCACAAGCAGAAAAACCATCAAAACATTGTTTTTTTAGGTAAAAAAGACGCTTTGTAACTACTTCATTTTCAGTCTTAAAAAATAAAAACAACAGTATAAGACTAAACTAAGTATAGCTTTATGCTCAACTTAGTGTAGCCTTATACTCAACTTAGTTTAGCCTTATGCTCAACTTAGTATAGCTTTATACTCAACTTAGTATAGCTTTATACTCAACTTAGTATAGCCTTATGCTTAACTCAGTTTAGCTTTATACTTTACTTAGTTTAGCCTTATGCTTAACTTAAGTAAGTATAAGTACATAGTGATCGAAGTTATTTACCAAAATCTGTATCTTTGAAAAAGTCCCCGATAGCGCGGATTTGCAATCCGTGACCACAAACTAATTTCAAAAACAAATTCAAACAAACCTTTCCTTTGTAAATGTTTCAAACCTGTTAGCAAGAAGTTTTCTCACGTTAACAACTCATTTATAAACTTTAGCAGAATATTTTGTCAATGTAGCAACTCATTGATACATACAATCCGAAAATCTGAATATCCGAAAGTCTGAAAATCTTAAAATAACTATCTTTGAAAAAGTTCCATTTCGTTATGAATTCTATAATCAAATCCGTTATTTTCGCGCTATTGTTTTCTACTGTGGTACATTCGCAGCAATATGAAAAGCTGACCACTCAGGAAAAAGAGTTACTACTCGCGGATACTACCCAAATGATGCGGGTAACGCAAACCAAGTTTCACAACGATTCTATCATTTTAAAAAGTGTTTCCAAATCTATAAATCCAAAAGACAAACTAACCAAAGTGTTGGCAAAACGAATGCTGAAGTCGGTTCAAGATGTGAACCATCGTGGTGTTGGGATTGCCGCGCCACAAGTTGGTATTAATCGTAGAATGGTTTTAGTTCAACGATTTGACAAAGAAGATAAACCGTTTGAAGTTTTCATCAATCCCGAGATTAATTGGAAATCAGAGTTGATGCAAAAAGGTCCAGAAGGCGATTTATCGTTTGACGAACGCGGCATGATTATGCGTCATTACTCAATTCAAGTGCAGTATTATAACTTGAAAGGCGAAAAAGTGACCGAAATTCTCGAAGGTTTTACATCCGTTATTTTTCAGCACGAACGCGACCATTTGGACGGAATTCTCCTCATTGACCGACAAAAAGAACAAGAAAATATGAAATTCAAACCGTCAACCACCAAAGTCAATTTGTATTTTATTGAAAAATAAACTGGTGTTTTGTAATTATTCCTTTTGTTTTTTGAATGGAATATCTAACTGCAAAAGTTGAACCTAGTATATAGCAAAAACCCACTCGATTGTGTGGGTTTTTCGATCTGTCAAAATCAAACAAAACAATAATCAAACTATTTTATGGGAACACGAATTGGTTATCTTTTCATAAACATATTTGTGTAATATTTTCTACCGGTTTGACTGTCGGTGGTTA
>NZ_JBCGDO010000019.1:0-59530 GCF_038739835.1 Flavobacterium aureirubrum | reverse complement strand
GTACTGCAATTTTGTGGGAGAGTATGTCACTGCCTTTTTTTGAAAGTCCTCATCATTTAGTTGATGGGGACTTTTTGTTTATATAAATTTTTAAGAAAAATTAATTAAATGTATTTTGAACAGAGAAGTTAAGTCCGACTGCGTCCCGAAGTGTCGGGAGTACTGCAATTTTGTGGGAGAGTATGTCACTGCCTTTTTTTGAAAGTCCTCATCATTTAGTTGATGGGGACTTTTTGTTTATATAAATTTTTAAGAAAAATTAATTAAATGTATTTTGAACAGAGAAGTTAAGTCCGACTGCGTCCCGAAGTGTCGGGAGTACTGCAATTTTGTGGGAGAGTATGTCACTGCCTTTTTTTGAAAGTCCTCATCATTTAGTTGATGGGGACTTTTTGTTTATATAAATTTTTAAGAAAAATTAATTAAGTATATTTTCAATAAAGTTGTTAAGTAAATAAGTGACTGAATGCATGATGGTTACGGTCTTATCTTTACGAACTTTATGTGAATTTGTGCTTTAACAGTTTGAGAGAGGCATTTTCGTACTTTTTTTTAGTGAAAAGTATTATTTTGAAAGAATAGTGTTTTTGTTTTTAAACACCTTAGCACTGGTGCAAGAAACATATTATAATAATAATCTTCGAAAGTTTATCTAACGATTTGGAGTTTTTTGAAAATGGTAATTAATTGCTCAATAATTTTTTACGTTTTCTTTTTAAGTTAGAGCAGTAAGTAATTTATTTTGTATAATTTTTACTTCGTTCGCCTTGAATAAACATTTTTAGGGTATTGAAATGTATTGAAAACTCTACTGTTTTCCATGTAGTATCATGATCGTCAGAGTTTGTTGTGTATTGATACCAAAAACTATACTCGGCACTATCAAAGCCTTTTATGAATTTTGGGACTCCTGCTTCATCACATTCTATTCCCCAATTGATAGGTTTTTTGGGCTGTTCGTGTGCTTGGTAAAAACCGCTACCGTCAGCATTTAGTTCAATAACTGGCTCGGCACCTTTAAATAAGTAGGTTCCAGTTATTGGATAATCAATTGAAGTGGTAATGTATCGAATTCCATTTTTAGTTTCGATTTTAGTAGTTTGCCCAATTAAATTTATTGCGAATAACAATAAGGGATAAAGAAATTTGTTTCTTGATATCATGTTCTTGAATTTATAATGAAAGCAATTTTGTTTTATCTGCTCATGAAAAGATTATAAAGATATTTTTATACTTACTTTTATTTTGTTACCAAATTTATTGCTTTGTGTTAAAGATAAATTATCGCTAGTCAACTTGGTTTTCAATCCATAGACGTGCATTGACAAAGGCTTCTATCCACGGGGAAACTTCGTCTTTTTTATCGGTTGGATAGTTCGCCCAATTCCATGGAAATATAGACCGTTCAATATGAGGCATCATTACCAAATGTCTTCCTGTGGTGTCGCACATCATCGCTGTATTGAAATCGGAACCGTTTGGATTTGCTGGATATTCTTTGTAGGCATATTTAGCAACAATGTTGTATCGACTTTCGTCATAAGGCAATTTGAATTTTCCTTCGCCATGTGAAACCCACACGCCTAATGTTGTTCCGGCCAGGGTTTTCAACATCACCGAATGATTTTCTTGAACGGTTACTGAGGTGAAAATGCTTTCGTGTTTGTGGCTATCGTTATGGTGCATTTTTCCATGGATTTCGTGCTCTGGATTTATTAATTCTAGTTCCATGAATAATTGACAACCGTTACAAATGCCTACCGAGAGTGTGTCTTTTCTTTTGAAGAAATTTTGCAATGCTGTATTTGCTTTTTCGTTGTATTTGAAAGCTCCAGCCCAACCTTTGGCTGAACCTAAGACATCTGAATTTGAAAATCCTCCCACAGCTCCAATGAATTGAATGTCTTCTAAGGTTTCGCGTCCCGAAATCAAATCGGTCATGTGAACGTCTTTTACATCAAAACCTGCTAAAAACATGGCGTTTGCCATTTCACGTTCGGAATTGCTTCCTTTTTCGCGAATAATGGCTGCTTTAGGACGAGGGTTATTTGAATTACTAATAGGTTTAATTCCAGTAAAATGTGTTGGAAAAGTATAGTTTAAAACTTGTGTTTTATAATTCTCAAAGCGTTCTTTTGCTTTGTTGTTTTTAGTTTGTTTTTGATCGAGTAGGAAAGATGTTTCGAACCAAATGTCTCTGTAATGGTGAATTGTGAATTGTGAATTGTGAATTGAAAGTGTTTCCGAAGCAGTTGCATTTCCAATTTTAAAGAATTCGATGTTATTTGAATGTAATGCTTTTTCAAATGTTGCATCGTCTTTTGCTTGCAACACCAATCCAATATTTTCGGCAAAAAGAATTTTCACGATATCTTTTTCTTGGAATGAACTGAAATCAATTTTTGCCCCTAAATTATTATCTGCAAAACACATTTCCAATAGAGTAGTAATCAAACCACCACTTCCAATATCGTGACCAGACAAGATTTGTTGGTCTTTAATCAAATCTTGAATAGTGTTAAATGCTCTTTTGAAAAAAGCGGCATCTTTTATGGTTGGTGTTTCGGTACCGATTTTATTTTGCGTTTGTGCAAATGAACTTCCGCCTAGTTTGAATTCGTCTTGCGACAAATTGATATAATAAATAGAACCGCCGTTATGCTGTAAAACTGGCTCTACCACTTTTGTAATGCTTGAACAATTTGCTGCGGCAGAAATAATGACCGTTCCCGGTGCAATCACTTCATCGTTTGGATATTTTTGTTTCATCGACAGTGAATCTTTTCCGGTTGGAATATTAATTCCTAATTCGATAGCAAAATCTGAACAAGCTTGAACGGCTTCATACAAACGCGCATCTTCTCCTTCATTTTTACAAGCCCACATCCAATTTGCTGAAAGTGAAACACTTTTTAAATTCTCTTTTAAAGGTGCAAAAACAATGTTGGATAATGATTCGGCAATGGCATTTCTACTTCCAGCTGTTGGATTAATTAAACCTGAAATTGGCGAATGCCCAATAGAGGTTGCAATTCCTTCTTTTCCATTATAATCCAAAGCCATTACACCAACGTTGTTTAGAGGCAATTGTAAAGGTCCAACGCATTGTTGTTTGGCTACTTTTCCACCCACGCAACGGTCGACTTTGTTGGTTAACCAGTCTTTACATGCTACTGCTTCAAGGCGCAAAACTTGTTCTAAGTAGTTCGGAATATTTTGTTCTGTATATTCTAAATCTGTATAATTTCTATTGACTGTTTTGTCAGCCATGATGGTTTTTGGTGAACTACCAAACATATCTTCTAGGGCGAAATCCATAGGTTTAGCACCAGAAGTTTTGCTTTCAAATGTAAAACGGTTATTATTTGTCACCTCACCAACTTGATACATTGGTGAACGTTCTCTATCGGCAATGCGTTGTAAGGTGTCAATATCTTTTTGACTGATGACTAATCCCATTCTTTCTTGCGATTCGTTGCCAATGATTTCTTTGGCAGAAAGTGTTGGGTCGCCAATTGGTAATTTGTCTAAATCAATCAAACCGCCAGATTCTTCCACGAGTTCGGAAAGGCAATTTAAATGACCACCAGCACCATGATCGTGAATAGAAATTATAGTGTTTTCATCGCTTTCTACCATGCCACGAATAGCATTAGCCGCACGTTTTTGCATTTCGGGATTGGAACGTTGAATCGCATTGAGTTCAATTCCTGAACCAAAAGCACCTGTATCTGCTGAGGAAACTGCTGCGCCACCCATTCCGATTCTGTAATTTTCGCCACCCAAAATCACAATTTTATCTCCAGCTGTTGGTTTCTTTTTAATCGATTGGTTTAGTTTTCCATAACCAATTCCACCAGCTTGCATGATAACTTTGTCATAACCTAATTTTCTATTTTCTTCTTCGTGTTCGAAGGTCAAAATAGAACCTGTGATAAGCGGTTGACCAAATTTATTTCCAAAATCAGAAGCACCATTGGAAGCTTTTATTAAAATATCCATTGGGGTTTGATACAACCAATTTCTTTCTTTCATTCCGTTTTCCCAATCTCTATTTTCTTTTAATCGAGAATAGGATGTCATGTAAACCGCGGTTCCTGCTAATGGAAGTGAACCTTGTCCACCAGCTAAACGGTCGCGAATTTCTCCACCTGAACCAGTTGCTGCACCATTGAACGGTTCTACGGTTGTTGGGAAATTATGTGTTTCAGCTTTCAAAGATATCACAGAGTCAAATTCTGTAGTTTGATAGAAATCAGGTTTGTCAGCGGTTTTTGGAGCAAATTGGGTTACTCTTGGTCCTTTGATGAACGCTACATTATCTTTATAGGCCGAAACAATATCGTTTGGATTTTCGGCCGAAGTTTTTTTGATGAGTTTGAATAATGAAGTTGGCTTTTCTTCTCCATCAATGACAAAAGTACCATTGAAAATCTTGTGACGACAATGTTCTGAATTTACTTGTGAAAAACCAAATACTTCGGAGTCGGTGAGTTTTCGACCAATTTTATTTGCAACACCATTTAAATAGTCAACTTCTTCTTGGCTTAATGCTAATCCTTCTTGCTTGTTGTATGCTGCAATATCTTCAATTTCAAGAATTGGTTTTGGTTTGATATTGATGGTAAAAATTTCTTGGTTTAACTCGCTATATTTTTGTGAAAGCATGGGGTCAAAGTCATTGTAATCTGAATTGACTTTTTCAAATTCTTCAATTCTAATTATGCCTTCAATTCCCATGTTTTGGGTAATTTCTACCGCATTGGTGCTCCAAGGTGTTACCATAGCAGCTCGTGGACCAATAAAAAAATCCGTCAGGACGGATTTTGGTTTATTTCGAGAATCTGAAACAAGTTCAGATTGAAAAAGCCAGTTTAATTTTGAGATAGTTTCTGCCGAAGGTTCGTTTTGCGTTTGAACGGCAAAAACGGTAGTGCTTTCGTTTCCGAAGAAATGAATCATTGTATTTTTATTAGTGTTGTTGTAGTTGCAAATTTAGAGTAAAATAATTAAACCAAAAATTAGTTTTTAAATATTAATTACTCGGAAAAACAATCGAATTATAAGCACCCAAATCAAAAACGCCACTTCTAGGATTTCCTAAAATATCGTTTGGTACATTGATATTTATTCCGAAGCCTTTGGCAGCAGAGTCATCTCCGATATTTAACTTATTTTTTTGAACATCTAAAAATTTAGGATTTCGGTTACGGCGAATATTATTTTCATCGGCATAAATAAAAGCATAAAGTTGGAGAGTACTTGTGCCAAATTTTACTAGACACTTTGAAAAATTGAAATTAAAAGTTTGAGTATCGTCTTTATCAATGTTAAGCTCAAAGTTGTTACTACCATAAATTATACAGTTCTTAAAATCCGCTTGGTTTAATGGAAAAACTTCAGTAGATCCATTTTCTAACTCAAAATAGTTATTTAACAATACTGCCACTTGTCTTGAACTAGGCCAATTATTATTAAATGTACAATGTTTGAATTCATAGTTTCCGCCGAGTGTGCATGCCAACGAGGCTTCACCCGCGTTGTTAATAACCATGTTTTTGCCTTCTATTTTTGCAGCTCGTGCTAATAAACCAACGTTGGAACTGTTATAAATTTGGGTGTTTTCAATCGTCATAGTAGTGCCAAAATTATTTTCAACTAATAATCCAATTATGGCATTTTTTATGGTTAAGTTTTTTATGGAGTGATTAGTGCTTCCTTGTCTTAAATAAATGGTTCCCCATTGTCCAGGCACATCTGAAAAACCGGGTTCTAATCTATCGCCTTCAAAAATTACTTCGTTTTCAAGCGCTGCAGTGCTAGAAATGCCTCCTTCAACTTTTAGTGTGGCGCCTGCTTGTACAACAATTCCGGATTCTGCATGGAAATGTACTCTTGCACCACCAGGAATGGTTAATGTTTCTCCGTTGGGCACACTAGCATAGCCATAAACGACGTAGGGTTTGTCTGTATTAAAATTAAATTCGTCACCGTTATCAGGATGATTATTAGATAAGTTCCGACCGCGTGTTTCCACCACGTTGTTATCTTCGTCAAAACCAATAGGAATAGTATCATAAATTCCATTTTCTCTATTTGGAAAGATGAAGTAGGCATCCTGAATGAGCGTTACCAATTCTACTTGTTGTAAATTGGCACCACTGTCAAATTGGATTTGGTCTGTATAAAGGAAATCAGTTGGATTAGCATCAGCTACATCTGACGTGACCTCTATAAAAATAAACATGCTATCTTTGGCTAATAATTCTACATCTCGAAAAATTCTATTGTTTTCGCCAATCATTCCATCAACAGTCATTCTGTATTTAGAATTCAACCCTTTGCCCAATTGAATAGTTGGGATTTTGATGTCCTTACTGCTTTTATTATAAACTTTTAAAGTATAAGTACTAGAGCCAATGTTGGTAAACACCGTGTCTAAATAAACTGTATCGCGGGAGAAAGCTAAATCGCCTGTACTGGGTTCAAAGACAAAATCTTCACGACAGGAACTAACGGTAATGGCAAGCCCAATAAAAAGAAGTATAATAAGTTGACGCATTGGTAGTTTTAATTTTTGTAAATGTAAGTATTTATCTGAAAATTTGAAAATCACTCTTATATAACGTCAAAAGTTCTAGATTATTATAAATGTAGTTGATTTCACTGTCCTTTGATTTATATTTAAATGCAAATAAGTAGTAATTTTGGAACAAAAATAACGCTATGATATTTGAAAGAGATAAAGTGTTGCAACTATGCAACGATTGGAGTAAAAATACGTTGATGCAAACATTAGAAATAGAATACATTGATGCTGGTGAAGGATTTTTAACTGCAAAAATGCCAGTAAATTCTAGAGTTCATCAACCTATGGGATTGCTACATGGTGGTGCCACTGTAGCATTGGCCGAGAGTGTGGGAAGTGCAGCTTCGCTAATGTTTATTAATACCGAGAAACAAGAAGTTCGTGGCATTGAAATTTCTGCTAATCATTTGAGAAGTAAGCGCGATGGGATTGTTTATTGCACAGCGAAAATTATTCATCAAGGAAGAAGCATTCATCTTTGGGAAATTAAAATTATGGATGAAAAAGACAGGCTTATATCTCTTTGTAAGTTAACTAATATGATTTTACCCCGAAGATAGATGACCAATTTATTTGTACAAGTTGAAATTCATCAGCAGAGTCAACTTCCTTTTGTGTTGTATTGTAAACCCAATTCGGATAGAATTGTTGGCTTATTTCAACAGAATGATCATTTATATTTTATAGAAAGTTTCGAAGAAACGGGTTTTGTTTTTGCTCCTTTTGATGGTAATACAATGTCTTATATTCCGCATGAATACTCAGATATTATAGTTGAAAAGGTCAGCTATTCTGATTTTTATTTTGACAAAATTGCTGCTTTTTCAATAGATGATGAAGCCAAAAATGCTTTTGTGGATTTAGTTCAAAAAGGTGTGAATGTTATTAAAATGAACCAATTTCAAAAAGTGGTTTTATCCCGAAAAGAGAAAGTAGCGCTTTATGATTTTGATTTAGAAACTACTTTTAAAAAACTAGTTCACAGTTATCCTACCGCTTTTAATTATTGCTTTTTTCATCCTAAAATTGGACTATGGATTGGCGCAACGCCAGAACAATTTTTGAGAATTAATGATAAAAATATTCAAACAGTAGCATTGGCTGGAACCCAGAAAGCTGCGTTCATCGATAATGTAATTTGGGGCAAAAAGGAAATAGAAGAGCAACAATTAGTTACTGATTTTATAGTTTCTAGTTTGAACAAAAAAGTAGATGTAATTGTTGTTTCAAAACCATATACGATTACAGCGGGAAGTCTTTGTCATATTAAAACCGATATTTCTGCTATTTTAAAATCAAATACCCATCTCAAAGATATTATAACCAGTTTACATCCAACATCTGCTGTTTGTGGTTTACCTAAAGAGGAAGCCAAAACATTTATTTTAACAAATGAACAGTATGACAGAGAATATTATTCAGGTTTTTTGGGAGAGTTAAATATTGACGTGGCGTCTACTAACACGGCACAGTCCGATTTATTTGTAAATCTTCGGTGTATGAAGATAGTAGATGACTTCGCCGAAGTTTTTGTCGGATGTGGCGTAACCAAAGATAGCATTCCTGAGGCTGAATATCAGGAAACGGTGAATAAATCGCTGACAATGAAGAAATGTATACAGTAAATTGTATTTTTACCATAAGATAAAAAGAGTATGAAATTAGATATATTGGCATTTGGTGCTCATCCTGATGATGTAGAATTAGGCTGTAGTGGCACATTAGCAAAAGAAGTTTCTTTGGGCAAAAAAGTGGGAATTATTGATTTGACCCGAGGAGAATTGGGTACCCGTGGTTCTGTTGAAATCAGAGATGCTGAGGCGCGATTAGCTGCCGAAATTTTAGGTATTTCAATTCGTGAGAACTTAAATATGCGTGACGGTTTTTTTGTAAATGACGAAGCACATCAAATGAAGATTATCGAAATGATACGAAAATACCAACCCGAAATAGTGATTTGCAATGCCATTCAAGACCGTCATGTCGACCATGGCAAAGGCAGTAAACTAGTTTCTGATGCTTGTTTTTTGTCAGGTTTAAGTAAGATTGAAACTATTTATGACGGAATTTTGCAAGAATCTTGGCGACCCAAGGTAGTGTATCACTACATTCAATGGGCAACAATTAAGCCTGATTTTGTGGTTGATATTACAGGTTTTATGGATATTAAAGTAAAGTCTATTTTAGCTTATAGTTCTCAGTTTTATAATGAAAATTCAAATGAACCTGTCACACCAATTGCTACAAAAAATTTTCTAGAAAGTGTGCATTATCGCTCTCAGGATTTTGGGCGATTAGTTGGGGTAGACTATGCTGAAGGTTTCACTACAGAAAGGTATTTGGCAGTCAATCGCTTATCAGATTTGATTTAAAATTTTAAAATTATTCTTTGCATTAGAAAAGAAATGTAATATATTTGCACGCGTTAAAATGGTGGTTGTAGCTCAGTTGGTTAGAGTAGCGGTTTGTGGTGCCGCGGGTCGCCGGTTCGAACCCGGTCAGCCACCCAAAAAAGTAAAAGTCTCGATTTATCGAGACTTTTTTTGTTTTAAATATTTTATAATTTTTATTTCGCGTCGTCTTTATCAACCAGTAATCTTTTTTCACGATTGGCAATTTCCCATGCAATAGCAAACGCATACTGTGTTCTTTTAGTCAAGGCATCAAATTCTATTTTGCTAACTTCATCAGTTGCTTTGTGGTAATCTTCATGAACTCCGCTGAATAAAAATACCGATGGAATTCCGTTTTTTGCAAAATTGTAATGATCAGAACGATAGTAGTAGCGGTTTGGGTCTTTCTTGTCATTGTATTTGTAGTCAATAGTTAACAACTTATGTTTTTTATTCACCTCTTCGCATAAATTGTATAAATCAGTAGAAAGATAATCTGAACCAATTAAATAAACATAATTATTGCTGTCTTTGTGAAATTCATCACGACGACCTATCATATCTATATTCACATTCGCAATAGTGTTTTTTAAGGGATATAAAGGGTTTTCAGAGTAGTATCTTGAACCGTGCAAACCATGTTCTTCTCCAGTTACATGCAGAATTAGTATAGAGCGTTTTGGTCCGTGACCTTCATTTTTTGCTTTTTGAAAGGCAGCCGCTATTTCCATAATGCCCACTGTTCCCGAGCCGTCATCATCAGCACCATTAAAAACTTCTCCATTTTCTATACCAATATGATCATAGTGTGCTGAAATAACTACGATTTCATCGGGCTTTTCTGAGCCTTCTATAAAGGCCCAAATATTTTCTGAGTCAGGAAGATTTTCATTTCTTTTAGCGTTTAAGTAAGCAGCAGGAACAGATTGGTAATAATCTTTAGCTCCTTTTGGAAAACCAACGCCTTGTTTTTTATAAAAATCGATGATGTAACGACCCGCTTTTTTTTGACCTTCACTACCGGTTTGGCGACCTTCCATTTCATCGGATGCAATAATAGTTAAATGCGTTTTTAGACTTTCGGGGTTGATTTGATTGACATAAATAGTTTCGATTTTATCATAATCAACATTTTTTTTTGCTGATGAACAACTAATGAAAAGTGTTAAAGCAAATAAAGGACTGAGATTTTTTATCATGATTTTTAATGTATGTTTATGAATGAATATGCCGCAATGCCAGTAAGAATGATGCCTAGGATGATCATATTAATCACGAAAATGATTGAACCTTTTATAATTGTAATTAATCTTGATTGACCATAAAATCGATGATGCGCTGGAAAAAAATAATACAGAATATAAACGAGTACAATAAAATCTAATATTCCAGTTATCGACTGAAAGATTACATTATTTCCAGCCAAATTAAAGAAAAAGCTATATAATTCTATTATTAAAAAAGCGAGTAACAGAAATGAAAAATAGTGCAATGTAAAAATTCCGTGGTCAAAATAATACCATCGTTTTTTATCTTGAAAAAGCCATAAAACAAAGGCAAATAAAGGCATATAAATGAATAATGCTTTTGGAATATTCTTAAAAAAAGCCTCTGTGAACTTGTCTTTAACTTCTTTTTGGGTTTTGCCTTCTTGAGCGAGAATAAATTTTTTGTTAAGCCTATAGTAAAAATCCCCCAGTTTATCTTCTTCTTTTGCAAATTTTTGAATAGAATCCATTTCTTCTATCGAGGCATGTCCAATATTTACAATCCGTTCTTTGTTTCTGTTCTTCTTTCTAGATATTTCCATTTCTTTTTGAAGAGAGTCAACGTCTTCTTTGTCAATTAACCCATTTTTTTCAAGACCTTTAATGAAATTAGTAGTAACAATACTGTCTTTTTTAGTGTTTAAAGAATCTAATTCATTTTCATAAACAGTAGATTCTTTAACTTTAACAATATCATCATTTTCATTTTCAGGAAATATTGAAATGACAAAAAAAGTAACAAAACTTATGAAAATATACAATCGGATTGGTGCCAAATAGGACATTCGTTTGCCTGATAAATATTCTATCGTAAGCGAAGCAGGTTTGAAAATCAGGTTTTTAATGGTTTTCCAAAATGAATTTTCATAATGGGTTAAATCTTCAAAGAAATGGACAAATAGCTGCAAAAATGTTTTTCGAGTATCAATATTTTCTTGTCCACAATTGGGACAAAATTTATTCTCTACAACATATCTGCAGTTCAAACACGTCTTGTCATTTCTAATTGGACTTTTTGACATAAGAAAACAAAAATTATACGTGTAAATCTATTAAATTTATTTCTATTTTTGGAAATATAAATAACATCCATGCAATCTAAAGCGCTAACACCAGAAGAATATCTTTTTAACTTACCGGAGAATAGAAAAGATGTAATGAATAAATTACGAAACACTATTAAAGATAATTTGCCACAAGGTTTTGAAGAAGTAATGAGTTATGGCATGATAGGTTTTGTAGTTCCGCATTTAATTTATCCCAAAGGATATCATTGTGACCCAAAATTGCCACTTCCTTTTATTAGCTTGGCGTCACAAAAGAATTTTATTGCCTTATATCATATGGGGATTTATGCAGACAATAGGCTTTTAGAATGGTTTGTAGCGGAATATCCAAAACATTGTAAAACAAAATTGGATATGGGGAAAAGTTGCATTCGTTTCAAAAAAATGGATAATATACCTTTTGATTTAATTGGAGAATTAGCAAAAAGAGTTTCTGTTGCTGATTGGATTACAAAATACGAAATAGTATTTAAAAGGTGATTTCAATTGTAAATAATACAGATAACTGTTTCACCGATATTAGAGCTATTGCAAATGAAGTTTGGCCTATTGCTTACCGCACAATTATAAGTAAAGAACAACTCTCGTACATGTTACAAATGATGTATAGCAAAGAAGCTTTACAACTACAAGTAAGAGAAAACAAGCATCACTTTATCCTTGCAATAGAAAATAATAAACCGATTGGTTTTGCCTCATACGAGTTTAATTACAGTGGCTCAAAGAAGACAAAAATTCATAAAATATATATTTTATCGGATCATCAAGGAAAAAGAATAGGGGAACAATTGATAAATTATATTGAAACAGAAGCAAAGAAAGAACATCAAGTCTCGTTATATCTTAACGTTAACAAGTTCAATAGTGCTCAACATTTTTACAAAAAAATGGGTTTCTCTGTCAGTTTTGAAGAAGTTATAGATATAGGAAACGGCTATATAATGGATGATTTTGTTATGGAAAAGAAAATATAATTAATTCGATATACTTTTAAACGAAAATGCCCCGAAAGTTTTCACTTTTGGGGCATTTTTTTATCAAAAAGTTAATTATTCTTTGATGAATTTTTGACTGTAGTTTTTATTGTTACTGTCTGTAAGTTGCAATATATAAGTGCCTGTCGACAATGCATCCACATTTACAGTTTGATTTTGAACCGAAGTAGCTTGAACTTTTCTTCCTGTCAAGTCATAAATCTCAGCGCTAATGAATTCAACTGGATTGGCAGTATTCATTGAGATATTGATGATATTCTTAACTGGATTAGGATACATGGTGAACACAAAGTTTTCGAAGGAATTAGTTCCCAATGTTACACCTTCTACTACTAACAAAGTTTGGTTTGGATTAACATTGTTTAAGGTATCAACTACTCCTGATGGCCATCTTATAATAACTTGATCAATTGTTGTAGCTGTTCCTAGTCCAAAATAAACATTTAATGTGCTCATATATCTGAAGCCTTCACCACTTCTAACATCTCTAATTTGTTTTCCCCATGAACCATATATTTCAACTCGCGCACCGATACCATTTCTGTTACTTTGAATGCCTTGTAAATTTAATTTTAACCATTTGTTAGCATTTCCAGAGTTTATTCTTAAAGTAGTTCCTGATTGAAAGTCTAAAAACCCGTCATTATTCAAGTCACCAACAGCAGATACATCAAAACCATAAGTAAATGGTGCAAAAGTTCCATTACCTTGATTATACATAATTTTATTTCCACCGCCCATTACATCAATAAATCCATTGTTGTCAAAGTCATAGGCAATATGTTCAATACTTGTTGAAGGATTCGTATCCCAGCCTGTTCCTGTTGTAGCATCAGTGAAAGTTCCGTTTCCGTTATTTCTCATGTATTTATGTGGACCATCACTAAAGGAGCTTGCACCTACAAGTGCATCCATATCTCCATCATTATCAAAATCGCCCCAAGCCGCAGACCAAGTTTGAACGGGATCATACATATTTGCAGCTACAGAGACATCAGAAAAAGTTCCGTTTCCATTATTTCTATGCAATTCATTGAATTTTGCAGTACCTGCGCCACCACGACATTTAGCAATAAATAAATCTTGGTCACCATCATTATCGTAATCTGTCCATATAGAACCATAATTTCCGCCTTCGGGATTAATTCCTAACAAGATTGCTCCCGGCGTGGTTGGGTTATTGGATTGAAAATAAGTTAATCCACCAGAGCCATTATTTAAATAGTATACATTTGGATCTACATCGTGACAAGAAAAGGCATCGAGATTACCATCATTATTCAAATCAATAAAATTGGTTCTTTGACAGAAAACAAATTGTGTAAAATCAGTTACTGCTGTAAAACCCATGGTAGTTCCAACAGATCTCATAAATGTAACTCCGCTTCCACCGCCATATATCAAATCATTGAAGCCATCTTTATTATAATCACCAGCTGCAATACTCCAGAAAGGAAGAAAATTACTGTTTATTGTTGGCGTTGCAAAGTTATTAACTGTGAATGTACCGTTTGCATTTTGAGTATGAATTCTAATATTGTTGGCACTAACACCAACGATGTCATCAAGAAAATCATTATTCATGTCCACAACGGCCGAGTTGTAGGTGCTATTTATAGTATTAATTGTTTGTGATGTAAAAGTTACTGGAGCGGTAGGTTGCGGTACAAATGGTGATTCCGTGAGTTGGAATGATATTCCCGCTGAACTCCATTTATTATCCCAAGCTATATAGTATGTTGTACCAGCAACCGCATTGAAAGTAGCTCTTGATAAAAAGGCATTATTGTTTCCAGAATTACAGGCAATTGTACCACTATCATCATCACCCGTTACACAAGTTAAGTTACCACAAGTACCAGTGTAAATATGAACACGGCTGTCTTTACAAATATTCACCAGCAAATCAGAAGTCACAGTTACAGTGTAATTTTGAGTAGGTGTATAGGCATACCATTCTGCGGCAGTTTGGCCAGGCCCATTTTCAGCGCAAATAGGCGAAGAAATTTCTGTACCGTTGATGGCATCTATAACATAAGTTCCAGGTGTTATAGGCAATGCTGTCGAACATGTATTTTGAGCGAAATTTATTTGCATACTAAACGCAAATAATACAAGTAAAGTAATTTTGTTCATGTTTTAAGTTTGGTTAATTATTAGGGACAACCCGATAGTGAGTTGATGTATTCTTTTATTAAATCTACGCCTTCTTCGTGGATAATAGATCTTCCAGTGAGCGGCATTCTATAACTTGGCTCTTCTGTATCTAAACGGTAGTACAACATAGAACGATTGAAATTTCCAGGGTTTATAATTTTACTTAGTGCGCCAGGAAAACCTGCCATATCCTGCGTGTCTTGGCAAACTCCTTGGTTTGTTCTTCCATTTGTGCCACCTGTTTCACTAAATGCAAATCGCATAGGTCTATATGAACAGTGACTTCCTTCTTGATGACAATGAGCACAATTGATATCTAAGTATGATCTAACTCTTTTTTCTAATGGTTGCGAAGCATCTTTATAGTTAATCGTAGACTCAAAATTTGAAGGTATGGCATTTTCCAAATAACCTTCGTCAATCCATTTGGTTAATTGATTTTTGGATACTGTGCCATAATTGTAACTAAAATTTAAATTCTGTGGTTTAATACCAATAGGAATAGCAGCAGAAACAATACCAGAACCTTGGTTCACATCAACTTTATGGCAAATTAAACATTCTTCTGCTGAGGGTATTCTATAATTTGAAACTGTTTTGATAACGTCATTTTCATCTTTCCAAGTGATACTTGTGCTACTGCCATTCATGTTTAAAAAAGCTTCGGTTTGCTCTGCATTCCAAATATATTCGGCAAATATCCAACCATTTGCTTTTCTAATCATTACCCTAGTTTCAATGATACGCGTCGCACCCATAGGTGTTATATCTTGAACATTATTGTAGTAAAATGTTTTGATTAATGCCGCACCAACAGGAAGTTCAATTACGTTATTACTTCCGTTAAAAGTAGCTTTAACACCTTTTGGCATCCAAACAAATCTTTTTTTCAACGCATAATCAGTAAACAATGAACTTGCCGGTTCATAAGGTAAAACACCCAACGAAGGAACTTGATTTTTCATATCGCCTTCGAAAAATTTATAATCCGATAACTTTGAATAAGGTACTTGCGTTAAATCAACTACAACAGGAGAAACTGGTGTATAACCGTCATCATTGTTTTCTGAACAGGCAATAAATGAAGTAATAGATAAAATAGCAAAAATTAGTAGGTAGTATATTCTTTTCATATCAAAGGTAAAATGCAACCAAAAATAATATTTTTTTATTATAAATTAAAAATAATTTAATTACCAATAAAATTAAACATCATTTTATGAGAATGTTACAGTATATTTCTAAATATTATTCAATTTAACACGATAATCTTTAAGTTTATCTCGAGTTTCTTCAGAATGATAATCGAAAATATCTTCAAACAGATTTCTGTCTTTTTTTAAGCTAATTTGCTTTAAAGCGTTGCAAAAACGTTTTAATTCATCATCAGTATTCAAAATCAATCCGGGCACTTCAACATTGTTTCCCTGTTCATCTTTGGCAACCATAGTAAAGTAACTCGAATTACAATGTTTTACTTTGCCCGTTTGTATGTTTTCGGCTTCGACCCGAATACCCACAATCATGGAACTTTTGCCAACATAGTTTACGCTTGCTTTCATAGTTACAAGCTCACCTACTTCTATTGGGTTTAAAAAATCAACCGTATCAACCGATGCTGTAACACAATAATGCCCCGAAAATTTAGAGGCACTAGCAAAAGCAATTTGGTCTAGCAGTGACAAGATATATCCACCATGAATTTTACCACTAAAATTAGTGTAGGAAGGCAACATTAATTGCGAAATGATAACTATTGAGGACTCTACCGTTTTAAAACTGCTGCTCATCTTTATTGGCTCTTTGTAAAATATTTTCTGGTAATGATTTCTTTGCTTTAGCTCCCATTTTTTTTAAGTTTTCAACTCTTCTTACCAAATTACCGTCGCCTGAAGATAATTTTTTCATTGATTCTTCATATGCTTTTTTGCCTTCATCCATTTTTTTACCAACTAATACTAAATCATCAACAAAACCTTGAAATTTGTCATATAATGCACCAGCTTGACGTGCAATTTCTATCGCATTTTCTTGCTGTTTTTGATTGGTCCACATGCTGTCTATGGTTCGCAGCGTAGCCAATAATGTTGATGGTGTAACTATGACAATATTTTTTTCAAATGCCTTGTTATACAGGGTTGTATCCTCATTTAAAGCTAAAGCAAAAGCGGATTCGATAGGGATGAAAAGCAAAACAAAATCAGGACTTTCCATTTGATACAAATCGTGATAATTCTTCTCACTCAATTGATCAACATGACGTTTCAATGCCATGACATGTTCTTTTAAATGCTGTGCTTTTGAATTATCATCTTCCTCATTAATGTAGCGTTCATAGGCCGTCAAAGTTACTTTTGAATCCACAATCATTTTCTTACCGTCGGGAAGATTTATAACTACGTCAGGAAAAACGCGATTGCCTTCTTCGGTTACAAAACTTTGTTGCACTTCATATTCTCTTCCTTTTTCTAATCCTGATTTTTCTAATACTCTTTCCAAAATTAATTCGCCCCAATTGCCTTGCATTTTACTATCGCCTTTCAATGCTTTAGTCAGGTTCAAGGTTTCTTTACTCATTTGCTCGTTCATTTCGCGCAAGCCAAGAATTTGTTGACGCAAAGCTGCATGATAATCAATACTTTCCTTGTGAGTATCTTCTACTTTCTTTTCAAAAAGCTGAATTTTATCCTGCAAAGGGGAAAGAATATTTTTCAGATTTTCTTTATTTTGTTCGGTGAATTTAGTGGTTTTCTCTTCCAAAATTTTATTCGCTAAATTTTCAAATTCTTTGGTGAATTTCTCTTGAAGTTTTTCAACTTCCTCTTTTTGTTCTTTGTTGCGTTCCCAAAGATTTTCAAAATCGGTTTCCTTTTTTGATAGTTGAATGGCTAACGACTCTTTCTCCGTTCGAATGGTTTCTCTTTCCTGAACAGTTTGATTGAGTTGCAATTTGAATTGCTCAATTTGTTGTAACAAACCATTTAATTTTTCTTCCAATCCCGCTTTCTCTGATTTTGCATTGGCAGAAAAAATAATTTTGCCAAGGAAAATACCAACGGCTAAGGCGATGATGAAAGTAATTATAAGTGAGATAAATTCAGGCATTTTGAAATGTTTTTGGTAAAAATAAGCATTAAATTGAAATGTAGGAATTGAAAAATGTATTTTTGTTTTAATTAAAAATCAATGCACCGACACTTCCTTATCCATAAACCTCACGGCTTTTTAAGTCAATTTATTTATGCCAAAAAACGAAATAAAAAGTTGCTGGGCGAATTGCATAATTTTCCCGAAGGTACTATGGCAATCGGTCGTTTGGATGAAGATTCTGAAGGGTTATTGTTGCTAACAACTGATGGAATGATGAGTGAATTGGTGAGAAGCAAAACCGTGGAAAAAGAGTATTATGCCCAAGTGGATGGAATGATTAATCAAGAAGCAATTGACAAATTAAAAAATGGTGTAGAAATAGGATTTAAAGGCATACGATATTCAACCAAAAAATGTGACGCTAAAATTATTTCGGAACTTCCAAGTTGCATTGGCGAAGGACGAAAAATTAGAGATGAACGTCACGGACCAACAAGCTGGATTTCCATCACGTTAACCGAAGGGAAATTTCGTCAAGTGCGAAAAATGACTGCTGCCGTTGGATTTCCCACACTCAGATTAGTGAGAATTAGAGTAGGAAACATACATTTGCAACTCAAAGCTGGCGAAGTACTTGAAGTAGAAACTTTTTTTTAATCCTAAATCATTATGCTTAACATCGTTTTAGTAGAACCCGAAATCCCAAATAATACTGGCAATATTGGTCGTCTTTGTGTCGGTACTGAAAGTCGTTTGCATTTGATAAAACCCTATGGTTTCGAGATTACCGATAAGAATTTGAAACGTTCGGGTTTAGATTATTGGGTGCATTTGGACTGGAAAGAATATGAAACAGTTGGTGAATGGTTGACACAAATTCCAGATAAATCGAGAGTTTTTTTAACTAGTTCTCGTGCTATTAAATCCATCTATGAAGTGGAATACCAAGATGGCGATTGGTTGGTTTTTGGTAAAGAAAGTGTGGGTTTGAGCGAAGAAGTTTTAAATCAATTTGAAAACCATTTGAAAATTCCAATGTCCAACTTAATTCGTAGTTTTAATATTGCCAATTCGGTGGCATTTGTGGTTGGCGAAGCGAGAAGGCAGATTAATTTGAGATAAGTTATGAAAAGCAAGTTAACCAAATATCATTTATATTTGTTGTCTTTTTTGATAATCCATTTTATGATTTATAAATTAACTGGTTATGGTCTCAATCAGACTATTATTTTTTCACTGAAAATTGTTTTATCTTTTACTGGTTTTGTTCTTTTTATTTTTCATTTAAAGCCTTATAAAAAATTATCTTTTTATTTTTCCTATTATATTATTTCACCGATTGTAATGCTTTTAGGTTATCTGTTTGGAGGTGTTTTTTTGGTTGGAATTTTATTATCAACTTTGTTATATCCTATTATACCAAGAACGATTGTTTTTGAAAAAGATGATATTGTAATCTATAATAAATATCAAGATTTTTTAGGTACTTGTTGTAACTACGAAGTTTATCAAAGAAAATATTTTTTGTTTGAACAATATAAAAGCGAAATAAACTCTGAAGGTTTTGATAACGATAGTTTTCAGGTTTTGGTCGAAAAAGAAATTAATAGATTAAAGCAGAAAGGAGTGAAAAATTAATTAATCACAAACTTCCCTTTTTCGCCATCAAAACTGATTGCATTGTCTTTAAAAAGCGAATTGAAAACACCTTTCGTAATCAAATTACAAGGTTGGTCTTGCACCACATTTTCTTCTGACATCACAATCATTTCATCACTCAATTGAATGGCTAAATCCACATCGTGAGTTGAAAATAAAATACATTTATCGGTTTCTTGTGATAGTTTTTTGAGCAATTTAAAAACTGAAACCTTGTGTGGTAAATCCAAATGTGTAGTCGGTTCATCCAGAATAATCAATGGTGTGTCTTGTGCCAAAGCTCTCGCAATTAAAACAATCTGCAACTGTCCATCACTGATTTCATAACATTTTTTATCAAGTAAATGTTCAATATGTGTGAGTACAACCGCTTGATTTATTTTTTGATAATCTTCAGGTGAAAGTTTGCCAAGCCAATTCGTGTAAGGTTGTCTTCCAAGAGCAATCAACTCAAAAACAGTTAAATTGCTAGGGGGTAATTTTTCGGTGAGTACTACACTTAGATTTTGTGCTAAATCTTTCGCATCAAAGTCATGAATGCTTTTCGAATTCAAATATACTTTTCCATCCAATGGTTTTTGAATTCCCGTCAAGGTGCGCAATAAAGTTGATTTTCCGATGCCGTTTGCACCAACTATAGCAATGAGTTTCCCTGCTTCCAAACTTAGGTTTAAATTAAAGGCAATAGTATTTTTCCCCTTCTTGGTGGCGTAACCAATGGAGAGATTTGATGTAGATAATATGTTTTTATTTATAACCACAAATTCGCGAATTATTATTTTGCTGTTTACCGAACACTAAATACTGATTACTGAATACTAATTACTGAATACTAATTACTGAATACTTTTCTTCCTAACAATTAACCAAATAACTACTGGTGCCCCAATAATAGAGGTTATCGCATTGATAGGTAACGTAAAATCAAATCCAGGCATTTGGGAAACCATATCACAAAATAACATTATTATAGAACCAATAAGCACCGTGGCAAAAAATAAAACTTTATGGTTACTCGTCTGAAATAAAAGTTTTCCCAAATGCGGAACCGCTAAACCAATAAAAGCAATTGGGCCAGCAAAAGCGGTAATGCTTCCGGCAAAAACACTCGTTGCTAGTATTATAATATAGCGTGCTTTTTTGATATTTAAGCCCATACTTTTGGCATAGTTTTCTCCCAATAACAAAGCATCTAAAGGTTTTAAAGAAAGCAAACTCAGCAACAATCCAATGAAAACTGCAATGCTTAATAGAACAATATTTTTCCAAGACAGATTTCCAATGCTTCCCATAGACCAAAAGGTATATTTCTGTAATTGTTCGGCCGAACTAAAATACGTAAAAACGCTTACAATAGCACTAGTAAAACTACTGAACATCAATCCCACAATCAGGATAGACATGGTGTCTTTCAATTGCTGGGAAACAATTAAAATTAATAACAACACCAGCAAACTACCGATGCAAGACGCCAATATAATTCCATATTGCGATAACAAAATTTGAGATAAAAAAGTTGGTAAAAAAGTAGCACCCAGAATTACAAAAGCCACTCCCAAACTGGAACCCGAACTCAATCCGAGAACATAAGGTCCGGCCAATGGATTTCGAAATAAGGTTTGCATCAATAAACCAGAAATGGAAAGCCCAATACCAACAAGAATAGCCGTAATGGCTTTCGGTAATCGAAAATTCACAATAATATATTCCCAAGTATCTTTTGAAGCATGACCACCAAATAAGCTATTAAAAACTTCTTTCATTGGAATGTCCACTTGACCAAACGAGATATTCAATAGCAATGTCAATAGCAATAGCAGTGTTAAAATGGTAAAAATTACTGTTTTTCGACTTTTAAACATTTTTATTTCTTTTTTTGTCATTCCGACGAAGGAGGAATCACATTACGTATGATTCAAATTATGAGTTTCCTCGTGCCTCGGAATGACAATATTGTGGTGAAAACTATTTTAATTTCTCAAAAAAGACAGGTTTATAACTCGACAACAATTCAGGATGCAAAATCTTTACCAAATCTTTCAGGACTAAATCCGGTCGGTTTGGAGCCAATTCATAATACAAAACACCACCCGTTTTTCCTTTCTTGCCACTGAACGAATATACATTTTTATTTTTGAAAGCTTTGAATTTAGCATAATGTGGATTAGAATTGGTCATTTCGGATAAAGACGAAAATTGTCCTGAAGTAATCCAAACGTCTGCCATGGCTGCTTTTTCAAAAACGGTTTCAAAAGAAAAGGACAAACTTCCGGTGCCGCTGGTTTCTTGCCAAAGATAATTGCCATTGGCTTGTTTTAAAAGTAAACTTCCCCAGCTGCTGCCTTTGGGCAAATACCAGCGGTCTTCAAACATATCGCCAGCTAAAATTGTTGGTTGTGTTTTTGCTTTTTTGGCAAGCTTAATAGTATTTAAATAATCCTTTTCAATTTTAGAAAAGATTTCTTTCGCCTCTTTTTCTTTGCCGTATAAAGCACCAAAGAATTTAATCCATTCGGCTTTTCCAAGAGGCGTTTCTTCGTTCCAATCGCCATTGAACATTACTTTTAATCCATTTTTTTGCAGATTGTCCAAAGTAGGATTACTATTGTCAATGCCATATCCAATAATCACATCGGGTTGCATGTCGAGTAAGACTTCGGTATTTAAAGTCTTATTGTTGCCTAGTTCTGTTATTTTTTTTGCTTCAATTCTAGCTCTTACTTTTTCCGAAGAAATATAATTCAGATTGGGGAAACCTATTAAAGTATTTTCTACACTAAGCATTTCCAACGAAGGAATATGGGTTGTAGAAGTAACTACAATATTTTTTATAGGAATTGAAATGAGGGTATTTTTTTTTAAACTATCAGGAATAATTCCATTTTTTTCTTTTAGAATATACCTGTAGTTTTTGTTGGCATTCGGCCAAGGATTTTTAACGGTTACAACCGAATATCCCTTGTAATTTTCAATAGAAAAACCTTTGGCATACTGGACTGTATTTTTTTGCGATTTTAATTTTGCTGATTTTGGTTCATTTTTGCATCGAACTAATGATAAAGAAATAATTACAATCGACAAAATAGTAGCAATATTTTTCATTATAACGTTTTCACAAAAGTAACATTTTGTGTTAAATAAATTAAACTTACATTTGTACCCGAATTAAGGTTGTGATTTTACTTTTTAAAATTACATTAAAAGGGAATCGGGTGATTGAAGATTGATGAGTAACGATTGAAGATTGCAGAACTAAAAATCTGAAATCAATAATAAACATTCAAAAATCAAAAATCCCGAGCTGTTCCCGCAACTGTAAGCTATCAAGCTTGTTGTTATCTACAAAACCACTGTTTGTAGATTTAGGAATTAGGAATTAGGAATAGGAATTTTTTTAAATCCCAAATCTAAAATCCCAAATCCCAAATCCGAATGGGAAGGTAAACAACAAGACGCAAGCCAGGAGACCTGCCTTTTTTCATTGAGTAACAAACTTTCGGGAAAAAAGGTTTGGGTATGGGTAAATTCTATACTTTTCTCCCTGTATTATTAAAATTATTGTTGAACTAAAAATGAAGAAAACAGTAAGAGCAATGGCTATTGTAGCCTTGTTAAACACTTGTGCCTATGCGCAAGTAAAGGATTCTACCAAAGTGAATTCCTTAGAAGAAGTGGTAATTTCTGATACCAAATTTGCGCAACGCAAAGAAAAATCAGGAAAGGTAATCGAAGTCATAACGGCGAGCGATTTAGAAAAAAAGTCAGGACAAAATTTAGCTACTGTTTTGTCTCAAGTTGTAGGAGTAGATATCAACGGAAATCAATCGGCAAACGGAAAAAATTTAGGCTACTACATTCGTGGTGGAAAAAACCGTCAGGTCTTAATTTTGATTGATGGTATTCCGGTCACTGATGCATCGGGTATTAGTTTGGAATATGATTTACGATTATTGCCTGTAGAACAAGTAGAGCGCATTGAGGTAATGAAAGGCGCAGCAGGAACGCTTTATGGAACTGGCGCAGCAACGGGTGTTATAAACATCTCTTTGAAAAAAGGAACTAAAAAAGGAATGACTGGAAATGCCTATGTCAACATTGGTTCAAACAATACGTTTGATGATAAAAAATACAATGGACAAGATTTCAATCAAGGAATTTCCATCAACGGTGCTAATGAAAAGTTCAGCTATTTTGCCAGCTTTAATAGTACAGAAACGGGCAATATGTCACAAATAGCGGCACCAAGTTCGGGTTTGAAGTATGAAGAAGATATTTTTTCTAGACAAAATGTTTTAACAAAATTTGGAGTAAAAGCTACAGATAAGATAACCCTTGATTTTTTTGCTAATTATGATAAAATCAGTAATAATTATGACGCCGCTTTTGACAATACTGGGTTGAACGATAATGCGGTAAATACCACAACTTCGGAGCAATTCAGAGTTGGTTTTGCACCAAAATATAAATACACTAAAGGAGAATTCAATATTAATGCAGCGGCAAATAGAATTTCGCGCGATTATTTTGAGCTGAATAGTTTTTCAAATACGGTTGACTACTCGTTGTATGAATCGCGTAGTGCTATTGTAGATGCTTTTAATAAATACCAATTCAATGACTCCTTTTTTATGGTAACGGGTTTTAACTACCAGTTTCACGATATGCTGAGCCAAACACCCTTTGGCAATCTTACCAGAGAAAGTACCAAATTTACCATGCTCGATCCCTACGTTACTTTGGTGTACACTTCCAAATTTGGTTTGAATATTAACGCGGGTTCACGTTTAAACCATCATAGCGAATATGGTAATTTTGTAGTATATAACGTCAATCCATCCTATAGTTTTAAAACTTCGTTTCCGTTGAAAGTGTTGGCTTCCTACAGCACCGCTTACATCACGCCTAGTTTATATCAACTGTATTCCGAATTTGGAAACACTAGTTTAACACCCGAAGAAAATGCAACTATCGAAGCAGGATTTGAAACGGAGTTATTTAATAAAAGACTACGATTGAATGTGGTAGGGTTTTACCGAGATGAAAAGAATTCCTTTGGTTTTTATTTTGACCCAACCACATTTGATGCTTTTTATATTAATATCAATGGAAAAAATAAAGCTAAAGGAATCGAAACCGGCCTGAGCGTTGCTGTTTCGGACCAAATAAAATTCAACGGAAACTATACTTTTACTCAAGTAGACGAAGCGTTGAATAGATTAATCCCTCGACATAAAGCCAATGTCAGTTTGGATTTTCAACCGTCAAGTCGAACGCTGTTCAATGTGAGTTATCAGTATTTTGATGCCAGAAATGATGCTTTTTTTGATGGAACTACTTTTCAAACCACTACAGTAGAATTGGGTTCTTACCAACTGTTTAATTTTCTTTTTAAACAAGAGTTGATAAAAAATAGATTGACCTTTTTTGGCACAGTAACCAATATTTTGAACGAGGAATTTACAGAAAATGTGGGTTATGCTACACGAGGTCGAAACTTTCAAGTGGGTTTGAATATTACACTTTAAAACAATAACTGACGGCAAATAAAAAAAGGATAACTAAGATTATCCTTTTTTTGTTTACAAACGTTTCTGATAAAATTAATCAGTTTCGATCGATATACATTTCTGTACGCAACGGATTGATCGCTTTAGAGTCAGTAAAGTCTCGTGCCATAGTACTTAATAGTTGCGGATACATTCTACCACTAGCTATGATTTGATTGATGGCAGCATTTAGTAGCGGTTCGTCCACATCACCTAAAACGCCTAAATTGGAAAGATTTTCTTGCAAAGGTACTGTTGGAGAAATTCCTGCCACATAATCGCCAAAGCCATCTTTATTTACAATTTTTAATACCACAGGTTGCATCGCATATTTATGATTGGGATTTACATTGGACTTAGCAAAAGTAGGCGAGTCATATAACGTAATCGATCCTACATTTTTACCAGTCGTAACATCACCAATTTGAACTACATTGATATACGGTTTTAGGCAATTAATTACCAATTCACTGGCCGAAGCAGTGCTTTTACTGGTAAGAACATACACTTTGTTGAGGTTTAAACTATTCAATCCACCAACAAACTTATTTTGAAGTGCGCCCGGATTATTTTGTTGAAAAAAACTTTGTGCTTTTGAATTCCATTGTTGACTAGCAAATACTTGTCCCGTAAATTGACCTGTAATCATGCTGGCTAATTTTGTAGCGGTACCAATCGATCCACCCGAATTGTAGCGCAAATCCAATACTAGATGCGTAACACCTTGCGATAAAAAATTACCAAAAACGGTATTCAACTGATTGTCAAAGGAAGCGAAAAACCCATTGTACATCAAATACCCAATTTTCTTTTCATTTTGAGTAATCACAGTATTTACTAAAATAGGATTTTCTGCCAATTCCGTTTTCGTTAATGTAACCGATTGTCCGTTGGGTGTAATAGTAACAAAACCATTGCTATCACTACTGTAACTAGCCAAGTTGACCGTATATGTTGTGTTATTACCAAATAAAAGCGTTCTAAAATTATCCTCATTTAAGGGAATGCCATTGACGGCATAAAAAATGTCGCCGCGCTGTATGTCTTTTGTAGCTGCATCAGAGTTTGGAATAATATAGCGTACCCAGCCATAAACACTGTTTGTTCCGTTTATTGATCGCACGCCAAAATCCATACCATTATTTAGCGTGTTTCCCGAAATTATACCTTCCAGCACATCATAATCGCTATAAATAGCACTATATCGGTCTATGGAATTATTAATGCGTAAAGCATTGAAAAGCGTAGTAGGATTTTCAAACGGTTCAAGAAAATTGTTGAGTTCTTGTTGATTGGCAAATCGTTCGTCGTCTAAATCGGGAACATCAGCTTGCCATAAATAATATAAATTCATACCTTTCCATACAAAGTCTTTAATCTCGAGACTACTAGGAACTGCATTGTCATCCATATCTTCGCAGCTAGTCAGGGAAAATAAGAATAAGAGTAAAAAAGATTTCACAAAAGTTTTCATAACTGCTTTTTTGTTTTTAATAAATGTAAATTTACTAAGTTTTGATTAATAATTACATTTTGTTTGTAACAAATAAAATGATGTGTCGTCTTGATTTTATAACCAGTAACCAAAATAGCTTTAATGAACCAAAATGAGTTTATGCAAATGGTTAATCCATTTAAGGACAAACTCTTCCGAGTAGCGAAACGATTACTCGTAAGCAGGGAAGAAGCCGAAGATGCTACTCAAGAGGTATTAGTAAAACTGTGGAATAAAAATGACAATTTAGAAATTTATACTAGCGTGGAAGCATTAGCCCTAACAATGACAAAAAATTATTGTTTGGACCAATTAAAATCAAAAAGAGCCAACAATTTAAAAATTGTACATACTAACTACACCGATAGGGAAGCTAGTTTACAACAAAAAGTAGAAGACAAAGACACGTGGCATTGGGTAGAGAAAATGATAAATGAATTACCCGAAACACAAAAATTGATTGTTCAGATGCGCGATATTGAGGAAATGGAGTTTTCAGAAATTGGTGCGATTTTAGACATGAACGAACAAGCCGTCAGAACAGCATTATCAAGAGCAAGAAAAACGATAAGAGAACAAATGATAAAAACACATCATTATGGCATGGGATAGAATAGAAAATTTACTAGAAAAATACTTTGAAGCAGCAACCAGTATTACCGAAGAAAAGGAGTTGAAAGACTATTTTGCTTCCTCAGATGTGGCGCCACATTTGGAACAATACAAACCAGTATTTGGTTATGCAACGCAAGCAAAGCAAGAACAATGTAGTGCTACGTTACCATTAACCGCAGGTCGTCAAGATAAGAAGCGTAATATAGCAGTTTGGTTATCAGTTGCCGCTTCTGTGGCCGTTTTATTGAGCGTGGGTTTGTTTACATTTAATCATTATAACCAACCAAAATCGAATGATTTAGGTACTTATGATGATCCTGAAGTGGCGTTTAGAGAAACGCAAAAAGCATTGGCTTTAATTTCAGAAAGTGTGAATAAAGGCATTGGAAGTATGAATTATTTAAATGAATATGAACAAACAAAAAACAAAATTTTTAAAAAATAAACAATCAGAAATTATGAGAAAGTTACTTTTAAGTATTGTATTAGTGTTAAGTGCAAATACTTTTTTTGCACAAAGTGTCTTCGATAAATTTGAAGACCAAGAAAAGATAAAAGCAGTAATTGTCAATAAAAAAATGTTCTCCTTATTGAGTAAAATGGATGTCAAAGACAAAGAAACCCAGCAGTATGTCAATCTGATAAAAAAATTAGACAACCTTAAAGTATTTGTCACAAATAGCGATTTAAAAGCAGCTGAAATGAAAACAACTGCTGACAAATACCTTAAGACCGCTGGTTTAGAAGAGTTGATGCGTGTAAACGAAGGTGGAAAGAGTGTGAAAATTTATGTTAGATCGGGTGCATCAGAATCTCAAATCAAAGAACTAATGATGTTTGTTGAAGGTTCGGGCACAGAAGAAACTGTTTTAATGTCATTAACAGGCGATTTTGATTTGAATGAACTTTCGGTATTGACAGATAAAATGAATTTACCCGGTGGCGATGATTTGAAAAAAGCTTCAAAAGGTAAAAAGTAAAAAAGCATGAGAGCCATTGTTATTTTAACCGTTTTTTTGACTTCATTATTATTGCTTAGTTGCGACAGTAAACCTACACTTCAAAAATATTTTGTAGAAAATTCAGAGAAAAATAATTTCGTGGTGTTGGATATTTCGCCCTCTATTTTGAATGTAGATAAAGCAAAACTATCTGCCGAACAAAAAGCAGCATTGGCTTCTTTTGATAAAATGAATATTCTAGCTTTCAAATTAGACGAAAAGAATAAGGAAACTTATGAAGCAGAAAGCCAAAAAGTAGCGCAAATTATGAAAGGCAAAGACTATCAGCAATTGATGAAAGTAGGGTCAGGAAAAGATGCAGCTTCAATCAGTTTTGTAGGCGATGAAGATAATATCAACGAGTTTGTAGTATTTGCTAAGAGAAAAGAAAACGGATTTGCTGTAGTGAGAATTTTGGGTGATGATATGAACCCAAACAATATTATGACGATGCTTTCGGTTTTGAGAGAAGCAAACATTGATACGGCACAGTTAGCGCCACTAAAAGATTTGATAAAATAATTGGGTTAGTTGTTTAATGCAAAAGTTCCAAACAGTACTGTTTGGAACTTTTATCGTTTTTTGAAGTAGGTACGCGCTATAAATAGTATATGAAAATAATCTAGTAAGCTGGAGCAATCAAAATCGCAAACCTATCAAAAGGTACAATTAAAGTAGCTTTTTAAAAGCGTAATTATAATAAATTCAGTCTATAGTTAACGTAACATCTGGCCATCAAACCAAATTTTTGATAATCGGGAACGCGTATTCTTGTATTTTTAATTTCAGTAGAAGGCGTTTTTTTCAGTTTAGACAACAATTTTTTATAATAAACAAAGGCTGTATAAACACCAAATTTCGCTTCCATAGGCAGTTTTAAAATCCCTTCAAAACCCGCTTGAAAATCGGCTTCAATTTCCCTGATAATATCGTTTTTAGACTGCTCATCTAACTTTGATAAGTCTGTATTAGGAAAATAAGTTCTATTTAAATCTTCATAATCCGCTTTTAAATCGCGCAGGAAATTCACTTTTTGAAAAGCCGAACCCAGTCGCATAGCAGCATGTTCTAATTCTTGAAATTTAGCTTCGTCACCATTAACAAACACCTTCAAACACATCAGTCCTACAACATCTGCTGATCCATAAATGTATTCATTGTATTCGTCGACGGTCTTGTACTCGCTTTTATGTAAATCTAATTTCATACTTTTCATAAAAGCAGTAATCATACTCATCGGAATAGAATACTGATGAACTGTATGCTGAAATGAATTCAAAATAGGGTTTAAACTAATTTTGTTTGTCAAAGCGCTATCCAAGTCTTTTTCAAACATTTCAAAGAGTACTTCTTTGTTATAATCATGAAACGTATCAACAATTTCATCAGCAAAACGAACAAATCCGTAGATGTTGTAAATATCTTGGCGAATGCTTGGCGCTAACATTTTAACGGCAGCAGAAAACGACGTACTGTATGATTTTGTTACGTTTCGGCTGCAATCAAATGAAATAGTATCAAAAATGGACTTCATATATTATAAATTTTTCTTAATCAATTCGGCAACTAGCTTTCCTGAAATCAAAGCGGGTGGCACGCCCGGACCGGGAACGGTCAATTGTCCAGTGAAATATAAATTTTTAACCTTTTTACTTTTTAATTTTGGTCTGAGAAAAGCGGTTTGCAATAGCGTGTTAGCCATCCCATAAGCATTTCCTTTGTAGGAGTTGTACTCTTTAATAAAGTCCTTAACACAAAATGATTCTCTAAAAATAATATTATTTTTGACATCTTGTTGCGTAACGGTCTCAAATCTTGAAATAATTTTTTCAAAATAGGCATTTCTTAGCTCGTCAGTATCTTCGATTCCGGGTGCAATAGGTATCAAAAAGAAACCGTTCTCACAATCTTTTGGTGCTAGACTTTCATTGGTGATGGAAGTGAAATTGGCATAAAACAAAGGCTCATTAGGCCATTTAGGATGGTCATAAATGTCGGAAGCATGGGTGTCAAAATCCACATCAAAAAACAAATTGTGATGTACCACATTTTTCAGTTTTTTATTGAAACCTACGTAAAACAGTAGGGAAGAAGGTGCAAACGTTTTTTGTTCCCAATATTTTTCAGAATATTGTCGGTATTCTTGATCTAGTAAAGTTTCTGAATGATGATAATCAGCACCCGACAACACAATATCAGCTTCGATAGAAGTACCGTTGACCACAATACCAGTGGCTTTCTTATCTGTTACTATAATTTTATCAACAGGTGTATTAGTTTGTATGGTCACACCCAATTCCTTGGCTAATTTTTCTATACCCAAAATCACACTGTACATACCGTCTTTGGGTTGCCATGTGCCTAGCCCAAAATCAGCATAATTCATAAAACTGTAAAAGGAAGGCGTGTCCGATGGTTTAGCACCCAAAAACAAAACCGGAAATTCCAATATTTGAACCAGCTTTTTGTTTTTAAATTTCTTTTTAACGTCTTTACTAATGTTGGAAAGAAATTGATTGACTCTTGCTGCGGTCTCTAATGTTATCAATTCGAGAGGCGACTCGCCAGGTCTGTAAACCAATTCTTTAATAGCAATATCATAGTTGCTTTTGGCTTCTTTCATGAACGCTTCGAGTTTAGCGCCACTTCCTTTTTCGATAGTTTCGAAGGTTTTGACAATATCGGGTAAATTATCGGCAATAGACACAAAATCATTAATGCCAAAATAAACGTTATAAGCTGGAGACAGTTTGCTCAATGGGTAATAGTCGGAGGGTTTTTTATTAAAATCACTAAAAAATCTCTCGAAAACATCGGGCATCCAATACCAAGATGGACCTATGTCAAATGTAAAACCTTCTTTAATAAGCTGTCTCGCTCTGCCGCCGATAGTGGGATTTTTTTCATAAACCGTAACGTCGTGGCCTTGTTGAGCAAGGTAACAGGCACCAGCCAACGAAGAGAAGCCAGACCCAATAATTTTTATCTTTTTTTTCATATAGTATAAATACAATTTTCGATAGTCAAACAATAATCTCGTTAATCGATGTATTCAACTAGTTCTTTAATTGAGGTAAAGGTAGTGTTTTTATGGCTCAATCTCTTAGGGTCAATATTTTCAATCATCCTTCCAATGAACCACAAGTTCGAACTCTCTTCGAGTATCTCTTCATTCAATTTTTGAATATAATCGTTAATCTCCTCTTTATCGGGCTCAACAGTAGTGTAGCAGATGTAGGTAATATTATCAAAGTATTTTTTTAAATCTTTCAAACTATCAATAGGCACACTCTCTCCCAAGTAAATGGTTTTGTAGCCAAGCGATAATATTTCGTAATTTAAATACATCAACCCTAACTCATGGATTTCGTTCATAGGTAAGTACAAAACAAAAACCCGATCATTTTTTACAGGAGGTTTCGTTTGAATCTTTTCAGTATTGGTTAACAGTTTTTGCTTTATGAGATAAGTAATAAAGTGCTCGTGAGCAGGAGAAATAGTGTCTGTTTGCCACAAAAAACCCAATTCTTGTATCAGTGGAATAAAAACATCATAAAAAACTTCTCTAAATGACTTTTCAGACAACAAATTATTATAAGTAGTAAAAAAAGCAGAATGATCAAAATTCATCATTGCCATTTTAAAGGCACTAATAGCATGGTGTTTTACACTCTTTTCAGAGATGATTTCGTTGGCTAGTTGCGGAATACGTTCTGGAGGCAGTTGAGATATCTTCGATATTTTATAGCCATGATTGTGCAATAACGTGATGTTTAAAAGCTTTTGTAGGTTAGACAAATCATAGGTTCTGATGTTGGTTTCCGTACGCATCGGCTCCAATACATTATATCTTTTCTCCCAAATCCGAATGGTATGTGCTTTAATACCAGATAGATTTTCTAAGTCCTTAATGCTAAAGATATTTTTAATATTGTTCATCTTTTAGAAAAATTTGTTGAACAAAAGTAAATAAAATAACTTTACGATAAGCTAATAAAGTAAAAAATAAAGCAGAAATTAAGCTAAAGGATAATAAAGGGAGAAAAAGGCCTACAATATAAAGTATCATTGATGAAAAAAGACTCTAAATCTTCCTTCCGTCAACGTTTTTAGATTTTATTTAATTTGATTTGGAATGGAGTACGTTTTTTTGTAGTACACTGGCTATCAGTACATAATAGTCGGTACTGAATTGGTGTGTTGCATAAAGCAGTATATGACGCAAAACACAATCTTCAGCATACTGCAGATTACACCCGATAGCAATCGATTTCATTAGTAGTAGCAAGCACAATTTGCTAAAAACAAATTTACAAGTGACCACGATGGGATTCGAACCCACACGTCCTTTCGAACACCACCCCCTCAAGATGGCAAGTCTACCAATTTCTCCACGTGGCCTTAAATAAAAAAAGTTATCCCTGTAGATGGACAACTTTTTGGTGACCCGACTGGGGCTCGAACCCAGGACCCCATCATTAAAAGTGATGTGCTCTACCAACTGAGCTATCGAGTCAGATACTCATACAAAAGAAATAAAAAGTGACCCGACTGGGGCTCGAACCCAGGACCCCATCATTAAAAGTGATGTGCTCTACCAACTGAGCTATCGAGTCTTAATTATTTCTTAAATACTTCACATCATTCTTATTTTCATAGGAGTTCAGTGAAAAGCCTTACGGCTATTTTGAGCGTGCAAATATATGATGTTATTATTTATAATTCAAAGCAATTTTAGTATAAATTTACCTTTTTTTGACACCAAGTGTTAATGACTTAATTTATAAGCTTTTATTATAATGCATAAACTAATTTTGATAGGGTATATGGGTGTAGGTAAAACAACTACAGCACAATTATTAGCTTTAAAATTGAATAAAAAGTGGGTTGATTTGGACGAATTGATTGAAAAACAAACGAATTTATCTATTTCAGCTATTTTTGAACAAAAGGGTGAAGTCTACTTTAGAAAACTAGAACACGAGACTTTTTTACAAATCATCGAAAGTGATGAACAACTTATCATTAGCACTGGTGGTGGAACTCCGTGTTATGCCAACAATCACCTCCTATTAAACGGAGTAAATACCAAGTCAATATACTTAAAAGCTTCCATAGAACTCATTTTTGAACGCTTAAATGCTGGCAAAACTAATAGGCCTTTGGTTGCGCGTTATAGCGAGGAGGAACTAAAAGAGTTTATAGCCAAAAATCTTTTTGAACGCAGTTATTTCTATAACCAAGCTACTTACACTGTCAACATTGAGTCAAAATCTCCCGAACAATTAGCCGACGAAATTATCGCATTATTACACTAAATAAGCATGGTTATTGTTTTTTTCGAAAACTACCTGTACGTGTTCCTTGTGGGAAGTAGAGAGTGATATACCCTTGAAATCGGCTTTTACAGGGAATTTTTTATGATTTCTGTCTACTAATACCACTGTTTTAAACTTTTTAGTAGGTACTTCTAAAAAATGTTTTACTCCATAAATTAAGGTAGAACCTGAGTTTAACACATCGTCAACAAGTACAATGCTTTTGTCTCGATACTGTTCACTAGGTATTGAGGTTGCAATAGGGTTGAAGGGATGTTGCTTATCCATTTTCACTTCACACAAAACCACTTTTATCGGCGCTATTTTATGAAGTGCCTCTGCTATTTTTTGTGCTAAAATAAATCCATTATCAGCTATTCCGGCTACAATAATTTCACCATCGTCCACAAAAGTTTCCAAGATTTGGTATGCAATTCTTCTGACTTTGTGTTCAATTTCTTGATGGTTAAGGATAATTTTATGGTCCATTTCTTTTTTTTTCAAAGATAGTGAATTGTTGAAATGATTTTAGGTTGACGCCATGTTTTTAGCTACCAGCTACTTAATATAAATAAGAATTGTAATATAAATATAATTTTTAATCATTGTAAATTAACAAATTTTAACCAAAATTAACAAAAAATAGGCTAAAAATGATTTCATATTTTGTAAAAAATGTACTTTTACGGGTTGTAATAATACTATTTTTAAGCAATTACAGTATAGTAGTTAGAATGATTTAAAGTGCAACGCACGATAGCCTATTTCTAGTAGTGTTTATTGTTTAATTCTGTCAAAAAGTAAAGCTATGTACAGTAAGATAAACTGGAATTTTCTAATGTTTATTATGGTTTGTTGCGTGCACTTAGGAGTGGCACAAGTAAACACTTATGGATATACCGAAGCGGTAACAAGCTATGTTCCATTAACCACCCCAACGCCCACCGTAGCCTACACAGCGCCATGGGATGATCATAGTGCTGGTGCGGCTACACAAGCACCCTTAGGGTTTAATTTCGTTTATGATGGTGTGTCACATAATCAATGTTTTATCAGTCCTAATGGTTTTATTACTCTTGGTGCTGTGCAACCCGCTCCCAATAATTATTTGCCTTTAAGTAATGCTACCCCACTGACAGGTGGCGGATCGATTGCTGCCCTCGGTGTTGATTTAACAGGTACTGCGGATATAGTTTACAGTACTATCGGCGGCGCTCCCAATAGAACTTTTGTGGTGCAATGGTCTAATGCAGTTCGCAAAGCGGGCACCGGGAATTTTAATTTTCAGATTCGATTAAACGAAACTACCAATACCATCCAATTTTCTTATGGTGCATGTGCGCCAACAGGAGTTTCTGCGATAAATGTTTTAGTGGGTTTACGGGGTGTTACTAGTGATTTTTTGCAAGCCGATGTGAAAAATAGGTTGCAAAACGGAACTAATGTAAATTTTCCATGGTTAGGAAGGACTATTGAGGGTATAGCAAACTCCAGCACAGTAAGAACAAGTGCAACAGAGTTTCCCAATAATGGTTTGCTTTACACATTTACGCCTCCTGTAGCTTGCGTAACACCCTCAGCTAGTCCATCAGGGTTGCTTATTGGTAGTACTAATGTAACTGCAACAAGTTTTGTAGGCAATTCATTTACTGCGGCAACGCCTGCGCCAACGAATTACTTAATACTAAGAAGTACAGTAAACACGCCACCCACTGCTGTACAAATTCCCAATAGAACGTATTGGAATAATGGAAACGTGATAGCGGGTACGTATACTGTTGTTGGAAATTCAGCAGCAACGACCTTTAATCAAACTGGTTTGGCACCCAATACCACTTATTTCTATTGGGTTATCCCTTATAATGCTGGATGTTTAGGAGGACCTTTATACAGATTAACAGGTATTATTACAGCATCAAGAACCACTTGTGTAGCTGCACCAACGGGTTTAGTCGCATCCGCAGTGGCGGGAAATTCTTTTACAACTTCATGGAATACTGTAGTTGGCGCAACAGATTATTTAGTTGATGTTTCCACTACCAATACGTTTACTTCTATTTTACCGACCTATAATGGTCTTTCTACAGCAGGTTTGACTAGTTTAGATGTTACAGGTTTAAATGCAGTAACCACCTACTTTGTTCGGGTGCGAGCTGTGGGTACTTCGTGCTTTTTTTACAGCACGACTCTAACTGTTGCTACACTTTGTGGCTCGTTTCCTATTCCTTATTTTCAGAACTTTGACACTACGCCAATAAACACTACGCCACAGTGTTTTACGATAACCAATGAAAATGCGGATGCAACGATTTGGCAAGTGCGCAATACCCTGTCGGCTTCCACGCCCAATTCTATTCATTTGAATACCAATACAGTCGCTGACTCTGATGATTGGTTTTTTACACCAGGATTGCAATTAACAGCGGGCGTTACTTATCGTTTACGTTTTAGGTATAATACGGAAAGCGCGGGTCTGTTTTCCGAGAATTTGAGAGTTCGCTTGGGTTCGGGTCCTTCAGTGGCTGCTATGAATCTCTCGTTATTGAACTTACCAGGTATCATAAACACAGTGTATCAAACAGCGACCGTTGATTTTACCGCTTTTATTACCGATATCTATTACGTAGGTTTTGAAGCCTTTAGTTTTGCAGGTCAAAGTAAAATAATGATTGATGATGTAAGCGTTATCGTTTCTCCTACTTGTTTTGAACCTACCAATGTAACCGTTACCGCCGTTGGAGTGACCACGGCATCCATTAGTTGGATAGAGTCTGTGCCTCCTGCTACTAATGGTTATCAATATTATGTTAGTACTTCTGCCGTTTTACCTAGTGCGTCACAAATTCCAACAGGAGCTGTTGGACCTGGTGTTACTACGGCTACTTTAATAGGCTTAAATTCGGCAACACTCTATTATGTATGGGTTAGAGGAAACTGCTCACCAACAGATCAAAGTATTTGGAGTTTGTCTGAGAGTTTTAGTACCGATTGTGCTTTGCCTACTGTTATCCCTGTTATAGGAGGAAGTTTGTGTGGAGGAGGTTCTACGGTGCTTCAAGCTACTCCCACATCTGGCGGTATTATTGAATGGTATTCTGATGCGGCAGGGACAAATCTCTTAGCCACCGGAAATTCATTTACCACACCCAATTTATCAGCAACAACTACATATTATGCACAATCCAAATCTTCTGGAGGTTTAATAACCATGGGACCCAGTTCTCCTACTGCCCAAGGAGGTGCTTTGGCCTCGGAAAACGAGCTTTTATTTTTTAACTTTGGCACAACCACTGTAACCGACTTATTATCAATTGATGTTTATCCCTTAGTGTCAGGACAAGCGGGTGCCATTACCGTTAGAAATTCATTAGGTACAGTAGTGGGAGCCTTTTCATTTACTACTAGTGTTAATGGTGGTAATACGCCACAAACTATACCGCTCGGGGTAAATCTAATCCCAGGGAGTTATACTTTAAATTTTGATGCAGTACCCGCTGGCGGTTTTATCATTAATGCGGATAATGCCTCTTATCCCTATACCTCTTCGGTAGCTGCGCTATCGGGAAACAGTTTTGATAACACCTTTTATATGTATGCCTATAATTGGAAGTTTTCTAACATTTGTCGTTCGCTTTTGACACCAGTTGTGGCTACCATCACTCCTGCGCCTGCCATTGCTTTAAGTCAATCTACAGCAACAATTTGTTCTGGTGATGTAACGCCAACTGTAACACTTACTGGTTTTGGGAGCTATGACACGCTTACTTGGTCACCACTAACAGCAATTTCAGGCGATGAGTTCAGTGGTTATACATTTAATCCTACAACGACCACCAATTATACTTTGACGGCTACACAAACTTCAGGAAGTATGTGTATGCGCGTGTTAAATTTATCTATTACTGTAAATCCTGAGCCACCAGCCATTAGTATTGTTCCTGCGAACGCCACTTTGTGTGAAGGACAAGTTCAAATTTTAAATGCCGCACTCTCCACAGCAACGCCATCCATTATATTTCAAGATAATTTTAATGCACCGACCAACAGTTGGATCAATTACAATACTTCAACGGGCGGTATCATAGCTAATTCTATTTGGACACTGCGCAATAGCGTTTATAATTACAGCAGCGTCTATTGGAACATAGCGGTTAGTAGTAATGACGCTTCTCAGTTTTATATGACCAATTCGGATGCACAAGGCGGACCAGTGGGCAACAGAACCATGTCTTTTTTAGAAACGCCGGTGCTCAACTTTACAGGATATACTAGTGCGTCTATCAATTTCTGGCATTTCTTGCGCTATTCAGGTGGTAACAGGGCTCGAATAGAGGCGAGCATCAATGGTGGTGCTACTTGGGTTACGATGGCTACGTTTACTACTAACGTAGGTACTGCCTCCAATTTTGTAAATTCAACCGTTAGTTTAAACAGCTTAATAGGTAATCCTGCGGTGCGACTCCGTTTTTATTTTGATGCTACCTGGGATTTTGGTTGGGCTATAGATAATGTTGTTATATCGGGTAATTTGGCTATTGAAGTAGCGTGGTCACCTGCAACAGAACTGTTTTTTGATGCGGCTGCCGTGACACCTTATATTGCGGGCACGCCTACATCATCTGTATTTGCCCGACCTTCTGTTACGCGAACTTATACCGGAACTGCGCTGGGCTCTAATGGTTGTTTTACTGCTAGCGCGACTACGCTGTCTGTTATTGAAGAGCCTACCTTGGGTGTGCTTTCTTCTAATCAAACGGTTTGTGCTAACTGGCAACCGCTCGACATTGTATTAACTGGTAATACGGGTACTATCGTTAACTGGCAATTTGCTAACGATGCTGGGTTTACTTCGGGTGTTACCCCAATTGCTAATACGACCAACGTTTTAACCGGCGCTGCGATGGGCGCTTTTTCGGGGAATCGCTTTTTTAGAGCCCTACTTCGAAGTGGCACTTGTCCTACGGTAAATACCAACTCGGTTTTGATATCTCGACCCTTTACCGTTTGGGATGGTTCCGCTTGGACAAACGGTTTCCCCACTTCATCCGTTAAAGTTATTTTTGCAGGTAATTATACCTCTGCCGGAAATATGCCCGCCTGTTCTGTGGAGGTGTTCTCAGGCAATGTGGTGTTTAATCCTGGGCATAATTTGATTGTTGAAAACGATGTTCGTGTTGTTGGCGGTTCGTTAACTTTTGCTAATACCGCTAGTTTGATACAACGCAATACACTCGACAATACCAACACGCAGTTCTCTAATTCAGGGAATATTGTTTATCAAAGAACGACAACGCCTATCCGAAAGTTTGATTATACCTACTGGTCGTCACCCGTTTTTCCTCAGACCATCAGTTCATTTTCACCCAATTCGAACCTGTTTTATGAATATGACCCTACTATAGTCAACTGGTCGTTTACTAACCAAGCGACCGTGATGCAGCGTGGCAAAGGCTATATTATACGCACGCCCGATGTAGCACCATTTAATACTGTTACCGGCAACTTGTTTACAGGTTCTTTTATAGGTGTACCTAATACAGGGACAATAACAACGAGTATTACCGGTGGTGCGGGTCAGTTTAACTTGATTGGGAATCCTTATCCCTGTGCTTTAAGTGCCGATTTATTTTTAGCCAATCCTGCTAATGTGCCTGTGGTGGAAGGTACTATCTACCTGTGGACACACAATACACCGATTACGAGTAATCAATATACTTCCAACGATTATGCCGTTTATAATTTTTCTGGTGGTGTGGGTACTGGTATAGTGGCTTTAAATCCTACTCCTAACAATGCGGTACCTAACGGAAGAATAGCCGCAGGGCAATCCTTTTTTATCAAAGGGTTATCTAACGGTAACGCCCAGTTTACCAATGCCATGAGAGTAGTGGGCAATAATACGCAGTTTTTTAGAGCGACCAACCCAACGGTTACTGAAGAACCTATCACAGCGTTGGAACGTCATCGGTTTTGGATTGATGTTTATAATGATACGGGTGCCTTTAAACAATTTCTGGTGGCTTATATAGAAAATGCTACCCACGGTTTGGATAGAGGATATGATGGTGAAATGTTTGACTCAGGTCGCGCCATCACAATGTATTTGATGCAAGATGATAAAAAGCTATCGATTCAAGGACGACCTCTGCCTTTTGCAGTTTCAGACCGCATTCCGGTAGGCTTTAAATCCACTATTGCTAGTAGCTATACCATTGCACTATCTGATTTTGATGGTTTATTTACTTCTCAAAGCATTTACTTAGAGGACAAAGAATTGAATATCATCCACGATTTGAAAGCAGGTCCGTATCAGTTTACTACTGCGATAGGCACATTTGACACTCGTTTTGAATTGCGTTTTACAGCGGAAACTTTGGGCATTGACAATCCTGCTTTTACTGAAAATAGTGTGGTGGTTTATAAAGACAATGCCAACGACTTTGTGATTAACACCACTACTTCTTTGATGGAGAACGTCAAACTGTTTGACATTAGAGGACGTTTGCTTACAGAAAAGAAAGGCATTAATGCTACGCAAACTACGGTTGACGGTGGTACAGCGAATGGTGTTTTATTGGTTCAAATCACTACAGTTGATGGGGTAGTGGTTACTAAAAAGGTGGTGCGATGAGGTGGAAGTTGGGAGTTGGGAGTGAAGAGGGAATAGTACTTGCTTTTACTTGGTATACTATGTAATTGCCATTCACATAATACAGCACTTTTTTTGTGAAAAAATAATAACAAAATTAGTGTTTTATTAGTTTTGTAAACCAACTTTTGTTACATTTACACCATCGAATTGAGTAGCTGAAACTGCTCGAGGTCTTAGAATTATACAGCTCAAAAAACGGGGTTCTAGCCGCTTTTTTGGGCTTTTTTTCTGATTAAAATGGTACTGAAACACGGCTAAAAAGAGGTGTTTTGCCACTAAAAACAGTGTTTTTTTTCAATTTTTCCCTTCTTTGCAACATAAAAAAACCAAGTTGCCCTTCATTTTTTGTGCGAATAGCCTCTTTTTCAATTGGTGCTGACAAACAAATTGACTCGTCCTGATGAATCAATCCACTCGTCCTGACGAAACATTTATTTCGTCCGCATGAATCAACGAAAATTTTCGTCAAAATAAGCAAAAAAAAAGACCCCGAGCGCTGAAACACTCGAGGTCTTAGAATAAACAGCTATGCTGCTTACGGGGTTCTAGCCGACTTTTTTAAATGATAAATCATTTAACAATAAACGCAGTTTTTTACCAGGTCTGAAATTAATTCTCGTCTTGGTAATACTGCTAGCATTCACTTCTTCGGGGGTAATCATACCATCAGAGCTAATGCCAATTTGGAAATTACCCAAACGACCTAGTTTAACAATGCGCCCTTGGGCTAGTTCGCTTACAATGTTTTTCTCTAACGAAATTAACACCGCATAGCAGTCTGCTTCGGTCACGGTACACTGGTAGGAAATCATTTCCGCCAAACTGTCCATAGTAACCTCGCCATCGCCGACGGCACTGGCATAGAACTTCTCAGGTGCTACCAGGTCCTGAGGATTTTTTCTAGGTAACGATTTGAATTTAATTGCCATAATAGAACAATTTAAATTAATAAAAAAAATTTTGACTTAGTACACAACGGCGCCATTATGCCTAACTGTCTGTCACAAAGATGCATGCTTTCTGTGAGAAAAAAAAGCCAAACTTATTCACAATCAGGTCTTCTTTTTAACAAAAAGTTCGTTTTTACAGCACTTTTTTAACTTTGCTATAATGCTGTTTATCAATAATATATATTTTTTAAAAAAAGTAGAAACCCCGTAAACAAAGGGATTTACGAATTTTCTTTCGACAAAAAAACAACAAAAAATTAGGGCGCAAAATCTTCCAAACCAGCCAGCAATGTGATGCTTTACAATGAAGCAAAGCAACACTAAAGACACCCTATCGTTTCATTATTTTTTATTCCTAAAAATAGTAGCGATGCGCCACTTGCTTTGGCACCAAATCAATTTCCTGATGGCAACGGAACTAAAATAGCGGTTGTTTTTACACGCTTTATGCAGGAGATTAATGGTAAACTATACCCTTTTAAAGCTATGGAAAAGGTGGTGTTGGAGGTGGTATATGTGGGGTAAGTATTGGTGGTATGTTTATAGTGGTTTGTAGTTGAAGGTTATGGTTGGAGGTTGTATGTTTGGATGTTTAAGGGTTTATTGGGCTGCGCTCAGGATGGCAGTAGGGTTTAATTGTTTAATCGGTTAAGGGTTTCTTGTACTGCGCTCAGGAAGATAGTAGGGTTTAACCTTGTTAATGGAAATTTTAAAAGATAAAAAGTCTTTTGAAAAATTATTTAAAGATAAATATCAAAAAGACTCTCAAATATCTTTGTTTGATGATGATTTCAATATTGATCCAGATTTATTAGCTGATAATAAACTATCTGATTTTAATGCTAAAAATAAATAATAAAAAGCTTCAAATAAGGGGCTGCTATATTTATTCTTTTACGAAATAACCACCTTCTTTCCAATCTCTATTATCTTCATACCAATCCAATAATTCTCGCATAAACCCCCATACTATTGCAATACCTGTAGCTTGCATAAAATTTACTTGAGGTTCATTGTACTTGCTATCATCAAACTCTCTTACTACAATTCTACGTTTATGTAGAGGTTTGTGACCAATAACTATATAAGCGTGAGATTTACCAGCCTTAAAATATCCATTTATCTCAAGTTTCTGTTTAGCTCTTATCTGTTTATCGATAAAGCTAATATCTACTGTGGGATGCGCCATTCTAACAGGTCAATTCAAGTGTTTCAACAAATTTATCTCCTGTTTCCATAATTTGGTCAAATATTACATTTGAAGTGTTGAATGACATTAAAACAGATTCTTCATCTTCTGATATGAAATCCCAACCTAACAATCTTAATTCAGTTTCTAATCCGTTACCAAATTTTTCACTTGTTACACAAAAAAGATTTATACATTCTTTAATAGCTTCTCGGGAATCTATTTCGTTTTTAGCAAAAGTTTTAATACCTAAAAAAGGGATATTAACCGACATGAACTCATCTTCAACAATTTTATCCCATATAGGCATATCAATTGTTATAGAAGATAGTTTTCCATCAATTCTATTAATTTCAATATTTGCTTCAGTAAATTTCACTTGTTCTAGTTTTAGTGGAATAAATATATAATTAATGTCAGCAATACCTATAAAGTAACCTATAAATTCGATAAAATGCTTTTTTTATCGTTAAAAGGTAGGTTAACTACTAACTTATTTGACAAAGTTACAAACAAAAAGTTATGCTTGCATATAAAGTATTGTTAAATTTCAACATTTGTATTATGTGTATTTACATAATGTTTAGTATCATATGTACTCAAAAAGTTATAAAATATTATACTTGGAGTAAAATTATATTACAGTTACCTTGTTTAAATGTTTTAATGTTATTCGTTTAATCGTTATACTTGGATTTCTTCGACTGGGCTCAGGATGGCAGTAGGGTTTAATTGTTTAATAGGTTAAAGGTTTCTTGGACTGCGCTTAGGATTGCAGGGGTAGTCGTTTGTTTACTGATATACACGTTCTCTTCACTTTTCACTTTTCACTTTTCCCTCTTCCCTTTTCACTCTTCCCTTTTCACTTTTCACTTTTCACTCGTCACCTTTCACTCTTCCCTCTTCCCTCTTCACTCTTCACTTTTCACTTTTCACTTTTCCCTCTTCCCTTTTCACTTTTCCCTCTTCCCTCTTCCCTTATAAAAAATAAGATTTCCTTTATTGCTTTTTTGTTAAAAATTGATATAAATATGTTAATTTGGTGACAACTTATTAACATTTACTATTTTAAGTTGACATTTTATGGTTTTATTGGCTACATAATGCTAAAAAAATTATTTTTGTATGTTTATGGTAAAGTATGGTTTAAAACTAGGTCGCTGTTGTTTTTTTTAGTGTAAAAAGAGTACAGTATATAGTGTTTTAACCGATGCTTTGCGCCGTTGGTCGAAAAAAATCATTTTGTTGCCTGCTAGGTATAGTAAATAGGGTGAAATACTGTATTTTTAGCCTCGCAAAATTAATTTAACGTTACGATTATATTATTATTTCTTATTCATTATATATTAAAGTATAGTATTATGAAAAAAACATTACTTCTTGTCCCGAGTAATTCTTTAAAAAAAGTAGTACCAACTTGGCTAGCGCTGCTGTGCTTGTTAGTAGTAACTACGGCTTCCAAAGCGCAAGTAAATACTAACTACCTTTTCTCGCAAGTTGACACCGGTTTGACTTATACCCCTATTACTGGAGGAACTTTGGTTACAAATTATCCAGCGGTGAATAATCCTATAGTAACTGCCCCGTTAGGTTTTGATTTTATTTTTAATAACGTTACCTACAATCAGGTATTTGTTTCTGATAATGGTTTTATAACATTTGGTACAGCACCGTTATTTAATCTTCCTTCTCCTATAAGCTCAGGAGCGGCTTTTGCTGGTGTCATTTCAGCTTATGGGGTAAATTTACAAGCAGCAAGTACCAATCCAGCCTATCCTTTAACAACCGTATCAACTGTTAGCTACCTAACCACTGGTGTGGCTGGTAGCAGGATATTTACCGTACAATATGAAAACGTGGTTAGAAAACCTGCGGTACCGCAAATTAATGGTTTACTCAATATGCAAATCAGGTTGCACGAAGGTACTAACCTAATTGAAATACTCTATGATGCCTTTCCTCCATTACCAGTAGCTGGCTCTGCCAATGGTCAAGTAGGATTGAGAGGTACTACTAATGGAGATTTTAATAATAGAATCGTAAATGGAGGAACGGGTAACTGGACTTCTACTCTTCCTGGTGGCTCAAATACTGCTTTTATGACATTGAGTAATACCGTTTTTAATGCTAATGTCACGCGTTTTTTATGGACACCTTGTTTTTCACCTTCAGGTCTAACGGCTACGTTACTTGGCGATAATAGTACGGCAAACCTAAGTTGGAGTGCGCCCTCTATACCTCCTGCTGGCGGTTATGATTGGGAAGTGCGCACCAGTGGTGATCCAGGTTCGGGTGCTGTTGGGAGATTTGCCTTTGGCAATACCAGTAGTACGTCAGTTTTAATACCAGGATTATTGGAAGGGACAACATATTATTTTTATGTGAAGTCCAGTTGTAGAAATGTGTGGTTGCCTAGTAATACCGCTCCTTCAACCGTTTCTATATTGCCAGTATGTCCTGTCGCTACGATACCCTATAGTCAAAATTTTGAAACCGCTACGGTGCCAGGGATGCCCTTTTGTACTACGGTAGTTGCTCCATCGGGTGCCAATTTTAGAACGACAGATAATTCAAGTTTGGCTCTTTTTGGTTTTAATAATAAAAATTTAATTACGACGGGTAACCTTGCACAAAATGCGTGGTATTTTACTCAAGCTATTGATTTTCCTGCGGCGGGCGATTATCGCTTGTCCTATAAATATGGAGGAACTAGAGAACAGGTGTTTTTCCAACAAAGAATGCGTGTTTGGTATGGCGCTGCCAATACCGTGGCAGGTATGACCACCTTATTAGTAGACCATAACGATATTAAAACTTCTCCAATAAATAATGCGTTGAACTTTACAGTGCCTGCCGCAGGTACTTATTATATAGGTTTTCATGGCTATGCTAATGCTACTAATGGTAGCTTGCAGTTAGACGATATTGTGGTGGAGGTGTCTACCTGTAGACCACCTACGGCTTTGATTGCGGGGACTCCGTCATCGAGCACCGCCGCTATCAGCTGGACAGCGCCAGCCACACCGCCTAGTGATGGGTATAGCTATTTTGTTAGCACCTCTCCAACGGCACCTACATCTATCACGGTACCCACAGCTAGTTTGCCAGCAGGTACAGTGATTACAACGGTGTCGGGTTTAGCCGCTAGTACTACCTATTATTTTTGGGTTCGTTCCAACTGTGGTAGTGGGGAGTTTAGTTCTTGGTCTACGGTAGGTACTTTTACTACCGCAGCACCACCGCCACCACCGCCAGCAGGGTATTGTGTGCCTACGCAATCAGGAGGTAGTAACATTACCTCGGTGCGATTTAACGCTATCAATAATTCGGTAGTGCAGGTAAGTCCTTTTTATAATGATTATGCGCCTGGTCCTACTACGACTACTATAGTTCGAGTAACCCAAACTTATCCGTTGCAAGTAGCTACATCGGGAGCCAGTATTGTTTCTGTTTGGATTGATTACAACCGCAATGCTGTTTTTGAAGTTAGTGAGTGGACACAAGTATGGACTGATGCCAATTCGGGTACGGTCAATATAACCATTCCTGCTGGTGCAACCGGTGGTTCAACCAAAATGCGTGTACGAAGCCGCCTAAATGGAAATCCTAATGCTGCTTCGGATGCATGTACCATATTTGGTAGTGGTTCAACACAAGATTATACCATTTTTATAGACGCTACCTTGCCACCTGTTTTAACCATAGACACGGCAACTGCCTCTATCTGTAGTGGTGAAACGACACCTAATGTAAGGATTAATTCCCCTTTAGGTAACTTTAATGTGTATTCGTGGTCGCCATCTACAGGCGTTACTGATTTGGGTGGTGGCGTTTATACTTTTAGTCCTACCACTACGACTGTTTATACTTTAACAGGGCAACAAACTAGTAGTCCTTTTGATAGCAATTCAGTGGTCTTACCTGTGACCGTGCGACCTACGCCAACTCCTATAGTTATTACTCCTGCCACTCCTACTATTTGTCAGAATGCCCTAACGGGTCAAGCGTTGACGGCTACTGGAGGAATCGTGTCTGGGGCAGTGGTGCCTGGCGTTAGCGAAAACTTTAATGGTGGACCTGGTGGTTATTCTACATTAAATACTTCTACTTTGGGGACTGATGCTACAAGAGCAGCTTGGACCTTACGTCCTAGCCCATTTACTACGGCTACGGCTGTGGAGACTTTGAGAAGTAATGACAATACTCAGTTTTATACAACGGATAGCGACTGGCACGGAAGTGGCGGTCAAACTCGAACTCAGTTAATTTCGCCCGTATTTGATTTATCAACCTATACGGATGCCTCGTTAAGTTTTTGGCACTATTATCGTGCATGGATTAATGGTTCTGCAACGGTACAAATCTCTACTGATGGCGGTACTAATTATACTGATTTGATTGTTTTTACCAGTACTAGTGCTGGTGGACCAACTAATTTTGCTAATCAAGTCATTAGCTTAAATGCTTATACTGGTTTGGGCTTTACTAATTTACGTTTACGATTTATTTACTCAGCAGATTGGGGTTATCGCTGGTCTATTGATAATGTAGTAGTATCGGGAACGAATTCCTCTAATATTACTTGGTCGCCAACGGCTAATTTATTTACTGATCCTGCAGGTTTAATACCTTATACAGGTACACCTACGGCTACCGTATTTGTTAGAACTACGAGTGCTGCTCCTTTGAGTTTTACGGCTACTTCTACTGGTGCGGGTTGTGTCGCGACAAGAGTCGTTCCAGTTACTGTCACCCCAGTATCGGGTGGTGCGCCGTCGCCGCTAAACCAAGTGCTTTCTTGTACATCACCGGTAAGTGATTTGACCTTAACTGGTTTTAGTGGCACCGTAACTAGATGGCAGTTTTCTAGCAGTCCTACTTTTGCATCGGGTGTGGTCACTATTCCTACCAGTAATGCCGCTACGTTAACGGCTGCGCAGATTGGATTATTCAGTGGAATACGCTATTTTAGAGCAGAGGTGACTAACGGATCTTGTACCCATTTCTCCGCTATAGCTTCTATTTCTATAGCAAGAACAATTTGGAATGGTAGCGCATGGTCTGTCGGTGCGCCTAACAATGCGACCGTAGCGGAATTCCAAGGAAACTATAGTTCCACCGGCGATTTGAATGCTTGTAGTGTTTTGGTTACTTCAGGGAATGTAGTTTTTAATGGGGGACATACCTTGACCGTGCAGACCACTGTGAATGTTGCGGGAGGAACTTTAACTTTTAACGATGATGCCAGTTTGTATCAAGTGAATAATGTGGCTAATGCGCCGGGTGTTTTCTCAGGAGGTAACTCAGGAAACATTACAAGCGTGCGCGATGCTGCTCCTATGTTCCGATTTGATTATACGTATTGGTCTACACCAGTAAACCCAATGACTTTACTGGCGGTTTCACCAGGATCGCCAATAACCTTGGCTTATGAATTTAACTCCTCGATAAATAACTGGTCGTATTTTAACCCTACAAATACAATGGTTCCGGGAAGAGGGTATATTTTTAGAGCGCCAACGTCATTTAATTTACCGCCGCCTAATCCGATCCCAAATACGCCATCGGTACACACAGCCTCTTTTGTTGGTGTTCCTAATAACGGTACGATAACAGTTCCTGTAATAGGAGGTGGAGGCACTATGAACCTACTAGGTAATCCGTATCCAAGTGCTTTGGATGCTGCTGATTTAATTGCGGCTAATCCTGCCATTAATGGAACGCTTTATTTCTGGACTCATAATACGCAGTCTACCGCACCTTTCGCTTATAACCCAGCTGATTACGCCTCTTGGAATGGTACTGGTTTTGCAGCGACCACGATTGGAGCTGGTAACAGTACTGCACCTACAGGATTTATAGCTTCTGGTCAAGGATTTTTTGTGGAAGGTTTGTCAACAGGCACGGTTACTTATACTAACGCGATGCGAGAGCCTGGAAACAACGCGCAGTTTTATAGAACAAATGGTAGTAATCAAACCAATTCCATTTTAGAAAAGCACCGTTACTGGTTGAATATAACTGGAGAACAAAATGCCTTCAAACAGGTTTTGGTAGGTTATATTGAAACGGCAACCAATGGCATGGACCGTTTGTTTGACGGAAAGATGATAGATGCTACCAGCTCGGTTACTTTATATACGAAAGTGGATGATGAAAAGTTAAGCATACAGGGAAGAACACTACCTTTTGATGTGAATGAAATCGTACCACTAGGTTATAAAGCGCCTATTGCGGGTACTTATACCATAGCTCTTGCTGATTTTGATGGCTTGTTTGAAGACCAAGCTATTTATCTTGAAGATACGCTTTCGGGTGTTGTTCATGATTTAAAAGAGTCGTCATATACTTTTGCTACAGCAGTAGGGACATTTGAAAATCGTTTTATAGTGCGCTATACTAATGCTTTATTGGGTATTGATAATCCCGCTTTTAATGAAAATACTGTCGTAGTTTACACTAACGAAAGTGGTTTAATCGTTAATTCGGGTACTGCTGTGATGGAAACGGTTACTATATTTGATATCAGAGGAAGACAACTAGCGACACAAAAACAAATAGGTGGAACTACGGCCGTGTTTACTACGTTACCAAAGACGAATCAGGTACTGTTAGTAAAAATTGAAGGTGCTGATGGGGTTGTAGTAACTAAGAAAGTAGTGTATTAGGAGGTACGAGGTACTAGGTTTTAGGTACGAGGTGCACTTTTCATAACAATTTTAGATTAAAAGAGTTTCCAGATTTTGGGAACTCTTTTTTTTTGGTTTAACCACTAAGGGCACAATGATTTTCATTAAGGGCACAAGTTTTTATTGATTTATTTTTAGCTGTAAACCTCAGTTCGATTGTTATTTTTTCAACCACATAGAGACACATATTAATAGCGTATTTAAGAAAATTTCATTTTTCACATAGCTATGGTCTTTCAAAATAGAGCATAGCGTCTTTTTTTGGTATAACCACGCAGGGCACGAGGGTTTTACACGAAGTTCACAAGGTTTTTTTGCTGCAAAGGCGCTAAGGCGCAAGTTTTTTTTGGAGCACAAAGTTGATGACGTTTGAGCACAAAGTTCTCAAAGTTTTAGCAGGCTATTGTGATGTTAGTTTGGATTTGTTGTATTGTGAACGCTAAGGGCTTTGCTGTATATTGTATACTGTAAACTGTGTACTGTAAATTGTATACTGTAAACTATATACTGTATACTGTAAACTGTATACTGTACACTGTATACTGTACACTGTATACTGTAAACTGTAAACTGTGTACTCTTAATTTGGGTAAGAAATGGTTAGTATTTTGTTTGTGACAGATTTTACTTTAGTGGTTTTTTAGAATGTTTATTTGATTGTTACGTTAAACGATTAAATACGTCATTCGTCGAAAAGTTAACAACCTGTTATTATTTAATTAACATTATATTGTAAATTCACAACTTGTGATTATTGTTTGCAATTAACTCACTTAACAAATTAATTAAACTAAATTATTTAATCTATGATCAACAACTACAATTGTTTAAGATCGGGTAGGGATACCCTTCTTAAAAATGGAATTGGGGAGACGGTCGGTTCGCCGCCTATTTCTGGTTCAAAAGCCATGACCAAGTCATGGTTGGCGGTGTTTGTTCTGCTGTTGTCCCTTACTTTTGGGCATCATGTCGGTGCGCAGACCTTAGCCAATTATGCCTACAGCACGGGGACGAATGGATCCTTAGAGGATCTTTCTACTGGTGCTACCACTATCATGACGGGTCGTAATGACGACTTAGGTGGAACTGTTACTGCTATTGGATTTAATTTCCCTTTTATGGGGCAAGTTTATTCGCACTTTAGCGCGAACTCCAATGGACAGATGTTGTTGCATACTTCGGCTGGCGCTACCGCTGCTGGTTCGCAGGAGTCGGCTCTAGTTGCCGGACGCGCGATATTATCTCCGATGAGTGGAGATAACGAGGTGGGTAATGGTATTCGTATACGGGTATTTGGTACTGCTCCCAACCGTAAATTGGTTGTGGAGTGGAATCAATTTACTGTTGGTTTTGTGGATGTAACCAATGCTGGTAATATGCAGGTTTGGTTGGACGAAGCCACGGGTGCTGTTACCTACATATATGGTGAGTTGTTTAACGCATCTTCTTCTTCACAAACTCGATCAATTTTTATTGCTTCGAGCAACACAGCTACGACAGCGGGTTCGGTGACTCTTTCTGCTACACCAACATTTGCGCTTGGTACAACCCTTGCGTCAAACACTATAGCGGCTGGTTCAGGTACTGCAACTGCTTCGCCTTTAATTGCGAACTTAGGTTCGGCTGCACAGGGAAGTCGCAGGTTTTTTACATTTACACCAACACAAGTTTCTGTTGCTGACCCTATCACGCTGACTTTTACGGCAGTTGGAAGTGCAGCAATAACTGTTAACTGGATAGATAACAGTACCAATGAGTCTTCTTTTGCTATCATAAGAGCTACTGATGCTGGGTTTACTCAGGGTCTGACAGTTTTAAGTGTTACAAGTACTACAGGCGCTGCTACAGGCGGTGCATACAATTCTGTGCAAACGGGTTTAATACCTGGGACTACCTATTTTTATCGTATACAGGCGGTTAGCGGTGAAGCTTCTGTGAGCAGTCCTGGATTAACAGGTTCTCAATCCACAACTGCTGGTGCTACTTATTTTTGGGTAGGTGCCTCTGGCGGCACATGGGGCACAGCTGCTAACTGGAATACTAATCCTGCCGGTGGAGGTTCAACTAGAACTACACCTGCTGCTACCGATATTCTGATTGTGGATGGTGCAGGAACTACTCCGGGTGGTTCCTTAATTATTAGTCATGATGTGGCAGGGCAAACTATTGGTCAGTTCAGAGTAACTAGTAATACGACATTATCATTGCAATCCAGTATCACTACTACTCGTACTACTACCATTTCTGGTGGAGGAGGTGATGATTTAGTAGTGGAGGCTGGCAGTACATTGCAATTAATTAATGCTGCTAATGCCTGTGCTTTTGCATTTAGTGGCACTGGAAATACTGGTCTCATTGCTGGAACCTATAATGCGGCAGGAAGTACTTCAAACGTGATTACTACCACTGGTGGTACAGGAACATTAGTTACAGTAACTGGTTCGGTTAATAACAATATTGCAGGCGCATCTGGATGTTTATTAGGGTCTGCTGCTACTTTGGCATTTGGTGCCAATTCCAATTATTTACATGGGTCTTTTACTTCTACTAATGGATTTATACCTTTGGCAACATGGGATACTACTTCTACTGTAACTATTACTGGAGGAACATCTTCAACAGGGATCACAAACCCAACTCAAAGCTTCGGTAATTTCGTCTTCAATTCTACGACTTTAACTGGAAGTATGAGTGTTTGGGGTACTGGTACCACTGCTGTGATCAAAGGAAATTTGACGATTTCAGCTACTGGTTCAGGTGCTGCTTTGTTTAGAGCAACTACTTCTGGATTAGTAACCGTTAATGGTAATTTAAACATTAATGGCACTTCTACTTTCCAAGTAGGAAACAACTCCTTTGGTACTGTAGCTGTTTTAGGAAATACGACTATTGCCAGTTTAGCGCGATTGGATTTGAATTCAGGTGTGCTTTCTCAAAGAGGTACAACATTTACCAATAATGGTACTTTGACAGGAACGGCTGCGGCTTCAAATTTACAGTTCTTCTCTCCAACGAATGTGGCTCAAACATTTAACGGTACAGGAACCGTATTGACTAATATTGGTTCACTTTCTTTGCTAAACACTAGTGGTTTGACTATTTCGACTACGAATCCTATTATTACTTTAAGAGTTAACTTATTCAACGGTACGATTACCGGAAGTAACTTAATTACTATCGGAACTGGCGCTGCTTTAAACACAGTTGTTCAAATAGGATATACTGGTAACGTACTTGCTGGTGGATCTTTTGATGTGGCTCCTACCTATAACTTAGGAACAGGTACACACGGTGTTTTTTACGGTGTGGAACTTGCTGCAAGAACAACCGGTTTTGAAATTCCTCCGTCAAGATCTTTAGGATTTTTGAATACAACCAACGTTGGCGGTGTAGTTATCGCTGGTGGAAATTTGGGGGTTGGTACTTTAACTTTTGGTGCAGGAACAGGTAATATTACTACCAATGCTTCTAATGTACTAACCGTTACTGGAACAACCGTAGGAAGCGTAGTGAGAACTTCGTTGACTGCCTATGTAAATGGTCCATTAGCATTGACGCTTCCAGCTAGTTTAGCAACTGGTAGCACTTATACTTTCCCAATTGGAAAAGGAACTATCAATACTTTTGCTTTAGTTAATCCTACTACCAACGCTGGTGGTACGGTTACCGTTCAAGCAGAAGCTTTTGATGGTGATGCTGGTGGAACACCTGGTTTAAATATTAGTGCTATTAGCAATACGAAGTATTGGGCTGCTAGTATTACAGCGGGTGCTGCTAACTTTACCAACTCTTTAATTCAATTAAACGATGCTACTGCGGGCAGAGATGCTATTGCAGCTAGTGCGACTTCAAATGGGGCTTATGATTTGCAAGGTGGCGTTACTGTAACTACGACACCTACTACGATGACTACTACTGCTCCTGCTAATACTACTTTGCCAGGTTTCTTCTTGTTAGGTAATAAAGCAGCTGCTAATTTTGCTAACTTAGTAATTAGTCCAGCTGGTAATCAATGTACTAATGTAGCTAGAACTATTACTGTTGACGTGACCCCCGGAGGTGGTGCCGTTACAGGAGTAGTGATTAACTACTCTATTAATGGTGTAGCACAAACTGCGATCACGATGAGTAATACTACTAATAACGGTGGTTTAGCTACTGATACTTGGTCGGGCGTTATACCTACTGTTACCCCAGTAAATGGTACTGTGGCTTGGTCGGTAACTGCTACTGATGCTAATACTTTGGTTCAAACGCAATCGGGTGTCACTTATAGAGATGAGCCACTTTTAGGGTTTGCCTCTAGTAATGCTAGTGCATCAACGATCTGTGCGGGTGCTTCTACTACTTTAACTGCTGTGTTGAGTTCACCAGGAGTTGCAACTATAGGTACTCAAACTACTACTGAGTTTGGTGGTAGTGTTTACAGACATGGTTTTGGTAGTGGTGATTTTAGACACCAACTTATTTACACAGCGGCTGAATTGACTGCGGCTGGTGTTACTGCCGGGAACTTAACTTCTATCGCGTTTAATGTAACATCATTAGGTTCAGGTGCTTATACTAATTTTACTATTAGTTTAGGTTCTGCTAGTGCCGCAACAGCTGTATCAGCGTTCCAAAGTGTTCCATTAACTCAAGTATTTACACAAGCTTCTTTTACGCCCGTATCTGGTGTTAATACTCATACATTTCAAACTCCTTTTTCTTGGAATGGTACCTCAGATGTTTTAGTTAATATTTGTTATACAGTTGCATCAGCTAGCGCAACCTCAACGCTTGCCGCAACTACACCTGCTACATCTAGAAATTCTCAGTTGTTGGGAACTGCTGGTGCGTGTACTGCTGTAAGCGGAACAACTTTCGCTAACAGACCATTGGCTACTTTTGGATTTAATCCTGCTCCAGCCATTACTTCGGTTAGCTGGTTTGATGGTACTACATCTGTATCTGGTAATCCAGTAGTTGTTTCTCCAACTTCTAGTACCACTTATGTTGCTACTATTAATGCTGCAGGTTGTTCTATATCACCTGCTGGCTTAAATATAGTGGTTAATCCTCTTCCAACGGCACCTGCCGCTGGTGTTACAACCAATTCTTGTGGAATAGCTGTTCCTTTGGTTTCTGTAACTGATCCAAATGGCTTTACTACTCCCACTTTTAGATGGTATGCTACTAACGAAGCTACTACCCCTTTACAAGCTAGTACTTCAGCTACTTATACAACGGCTATAAGCGCTACAACTACTTTCTTTGTATCTGTGGTTAATCCAACAACGGGCTGTGAGAGTTTAAGAACGCCTATAACTGCTACCGTTGATGCTGCCACTGCTATTGACGCTATTGCCAATCAAGCGGTGTGTGCGAATGCTGCTTTTAGTGTGACGGCTACAAGCGCCAATAGTGCTTATTCTTATACTTGGACTGCGTCTCCTGCTACTGGAAGTGGTATTGCTACTTCTTTAACAGGGGCTTCACAATCTATTACGCCGACTGCTGCTGGAACGTATACCTATACTGTAACTGCAACTGATGGCGTATGTAACGCTATTACTACTTTTACAGCTACTGTAACTGGTTTCCCAGTTTTAACTTCTGCTACGGCTACTCCAGCCGCTGTTTGTGCGAATGGAATTAGTACATTGACTGCTGTGCAGCCTTTAAGTCCTGCAAGCTATGCTTTTGCGGCTACTGCTGGAACTTATACACCTATTACTGGCACTACTTTGGGAGCTACTGCTCTTGGCGATGATGTTGGTATTGGTAATTTGCCTATAGGTTTTACTTTTAACTATGGTGGCGTACCACAAACCGTTTTCGCAGCTTCTTCAAATGGTTTATTGTTGCTGGGTAACACCTCGCCGACTATTACAGGATTCTCAGCTAATGCTCTTCCGACAACTGCCAATGCAATTTCTGCATTCTGGGATGATAACAATACTGCTAATGGTAGCATTATTTATGCTACAACAGGAACAGCACCGAACCGTGTATTAACAGTACAATGGACTAATATGAATGTGGGCGGTACTGGTAGTACAACTACTCCAACACTATCTATGCAAGCGAGATTATTTGAGAATGGTACTGTACAGTTTGTTTACGGACCAAGGAGCGCTCCTTTATCTTCACCAACTGCTTCTGTAGGTTTGTCAGGTGCTGTAGGGCAGTATTTAAGCGTTACACCACTTTCACCTATAGCCTCTTCAACTGTTTCTTCAACTGTACATAATTCAAGTGTTACCGATGTAAATATTCCTGTCGGTACAACATTTACATTTACACCACCAGTTGCTAATGCAATAACATGGGCACCAACAACCGAATTGTTTACAGATGCTGCTGCTACTGTTCCTTATACTGGAGGTAATGCTTCAACGGTATATTCTAGACCAACCGCTACGAGAACATATAATGCTACTGTAGCAGGAACTGCTGGTTGTAATACTGTTTCAAGCAATGTGGTAGTTACACAAAATGCTGATGCTGTTACTCCTATTACAGGGGGTGCTACAGCAGTATGTTTGGGAACTACTACTATCCCTGCTGTAGTTGATTTTGATACTACCACGGAAGGGGTGACTTGGACAAGTTCTAATCCTGCAGTTGCCACTATTGATGCCAACGGAATTGTTACACCTTTGACCGCTGGTGTAACCACGATAGGAGGTTTTGTGAATAACACTACAACAGGTTGTGTTACTAACTTACCTAACACTATTGCGCTAAACGTGTTTTCACCTGTTGCTATAACGAGCAACCCTGCAAGCCAAAATATCGAAATCAATGCGTCAACACAATTTAGTGTTGCTGCTACAGGTTCGAATTTAACTTATCAGTGGTTCTCGTCAACCAATGGTGTTACGTTTACTACACCAGTTACTAATGATGCAGTATACTCTGGAGCTACAAGTCCTATACTTGTTATTACCGATGCACCGTTGGCACTTTCGGGCACTTCATACCGATGTGAGATTACTGGAAGTAGCCCATGTCTTTCACCAGTTATTTCAGAAAGTGCTTTATTAACTGTGGAATTATTCTCGGTTACTAATCCTGCCTCTCAAACACTTTGTAGTACTTCTGGTACAGCTACCTTTACGGTAACTACTACAGGTACTTTTGACTCTATTGTTTGGGAAGTTTTTGATACTAATGATTGGATTGTTATAGACGATCAAAACCTAACCGTTGGAGGTCTTACCTTTGGTGGTGATGTTTTCTCTACTTCTTTAGTGGTTAACGGTATTACTACTGCTAACAATAACTACCGATTTAGAGTAAATCTTGTTTCGGATCCTACTGTTGTTACTTCTGCTGAAGCTGTATTAACAGTTAATCCAATACAGACTGTTGTTACTTCAGGTCCAAGTGCTGTTCAAGACAGAACCATCTGTTTTAATGCGGTAAATAGTTCGACGTTTACCGTGGTTTCATCTGGAGGTACTGGCTTTCAATGGCAGTATTCTGCTAATGGTTCATCAGGCTGGCAGTCTGTAGTGAATAATACACCAGCAGGGGCGAATTATCTAAATGCGACTGGTGCTACGTTAACAGTAAATAGTACAGCAGCTTTAGCGGTAGGTACTTATTTTTATCGTTGCTTGGTATCAGGTCCAGCAGGTTGTCCTACTACTATTGAGTCAAATACGGCTCAGTTGAATGTGGTTACGCCAACTATAACTGCTGTTGCTAGTGTACCTACAATTTGTGGTACAGGTAGTAGTGTTTTAACTGCTAGTGGTGCTGGTACGGGTGGTACTTACGTTTGGACTGCCGCACCTTCTTTAGCCGCTCCTTTAAATGTAGCTACTGTTACTGCTACACCAACGGCTACTACCACTTATACGGTTACTGGTACAACAACTGCGGGCTGTATTAATAGTGGTACTGTCACTGTTATTGTATCTCCTGCTATAACTGCTGCTGCTCTTGCAACACCAAGTGTAGTATGTTTAGGAGGTGATAGTCAATTGCAGGCAAGTTATACTCCGCTTGCAATTGTAACTCCAGCAAGTTATATATTTGCAGGTTCAACAGGAACTTATACCCCTATAACAGGTGGTACAGTTTCTACCGCTGTGGGTGATGACGTAACGCAAGCAGCAATACCGATCGGTTTTAATTTTACTTACAATGGTACTGTTTTTACCGATTTTGGTTTGAGTACTAATGGTCATATCCGTTTAGGAACTGGCACTCCTGCTGGTTTAACTAATGCATTAGCAACCACAACCGTAACAAACACCATTGCACCATTATGGGACGACAATGACAATACGACTGGTACGATACGCTATGAAGTAACAGGATTGTCTCCTAATCGTGTGCTTACTATTCAATGGGCGAATGTTTCTATTGGAGGAAGTGGTTCGAATAGCAATCCTGTTTGTAACTTCCAAGTGCAGTTGTTTGAAACTACCAATTTGGTACGTTTTAACTATGGTAATTTAGTGCCTAATACTTTGAGTGCTTCTATTGGTATTACCGGAGCTACCGGAAACTTCTTGAGCGTTACACCTGGTTCGCCAGCTAGCGCTTCTACGGTAAGCTCTGTAACGGCAAATAACGGCATTTCTTCGGTAGCGAATATTCCAACTGGAACTTCGTATACATTTACTCCGGTATTTCCTACGATTAATTATTCGTGGTCGCCAACTACTTTTTTGAGCAATCCAAACATTGCTAATCCGATTGCACAGGCGGTAACTACACCTACTACATATAATGTAACTGTGACTAGCTCAACAGGTTGTTCTGATACTGAAACAGTAACTGTTGCTGTTTCGACTGGAATTGCAATAAGTACTCAGCCAGCAGACGCTAGTTTCTGTCAAGGAGCTACTGCTACGCTTTCTGTGGGAGCAAACGGTTCAGGTTTGATTTACCAATGGAGAAGAAATGGTGTAGATTTGTTTGGAGAAATTAACTCTTCAATCACAATACCAAATGCTACCCCTGCTAACTCTGGAAACTATGATGTTATTATTACTGATGGTTGTGGTGGTACTCCAGTAACTAGTTCTGTTGCTGTGTTGACTATTACTCCTACACCAACAGTAAACGCTCCAGCTGCTTGGCCTTCTACGGTATGTGCTGGTACAGCTACTGCTGCAGTTCCTTTAACAGGTTCGGCTGGTGCTGTATTCAATATTACTGGTGGTGCTGCTATAGGCTTAGCTAATCAAACTGGTGTTACTTCGATACCTTCCTTTACAGGAATTGCTGGAACCGCTACCTTGGTTATTACACCAACTAGTGGTACTTGTACAGGAACACCAATTAATTATACTGTAACTATTCAAGCGTTACCAGCGCCTGTTACGGTTACTCCAACAGCTGCCACACTTTGTAGTAATGCTAACCCTGTATTATTAACTGGAGCAGGTGGTTTTATTCCGTCAGAATATTGTATTCCTAGTATGATAATAATTGCAGCTGGAGGTGACTTTATTAATAATTTCAGCTTTGCTGGAATTGTAAATAACAATAGTGGAGACGCTGCCACAGATTATACTTATTACAGTTCATTGACTGCTAATGTTGTAGCTGGTGTTTCAAACCCTGTGACTTTGCAGGCTGGAGGTACAGCTTCTCTATTTGCTCAACAATTTAGAATATGGGTTGATATGAATCAAAATGGTATTTTTGAAACCACTGAAAGTGTGTTTAATACTACAACAGCTACTTTTAGTCCTAACAATGCAACTGGAAATATAACTATTCCTGTTACTGCATTTAATGGTGTTACACGTATGCGCGTAGCTTCAAGATTTAGTTCACAAGTTGGAGCAGGTGACTCATGTCTAGGTCAGTCTAATTTTGGTGAATATGAAGACTATAATATTTCAATTACGGGAGGCACTAATCCTCCACAACCGTTGTATGTTTGGTCATCTCAAAATGGTGGTCTGTTCACAGATGCTGCTGGTACTGTGCCTTATAATGGTACTACACCAAGAGCTACTATTTTTGCTAGACCAAGTGCCACAGGTACTGTAATAGCAACCTTCACCAATGCTGCAGGTTGTCAAGCTACTGCAAGTAGCACTATTACTATAAACCCAGCGCCTGCTACTTCGGCAATTGTTGGTACGACTACTGCTTGTGCAGGTTCAACTGCTTCTTATAGTGTTGCTAACACTGCTGGAAGTACTTATGCATGGACTATCACAGGAGGTACACAAGCTTCAGGAACCAATACGAACAGTATTACTGTAACTTGGGGTGCTGCTGGCGCTGGAAGTGTAAGCGTTGTAGAAACCAATGCGGCGACTTGTGTTGGTTCGGCAGTAACTCTTCCAGTTACTGTAGGTGCACAACCAGTTTGGTATACAGATGCTGATAATGATAATTATCCATCATCAGCGGCTACGGTTACACAATGTGCTCGTCCGTTAAATGGTAAGTTGGCAAGTGAATTGACTGCGCTTACTGTTGACTGCAACGATAACAACCCAGGTATCAACCCAGGTGCAACAGAAATCTGTTGGAATGGAGTTGACGAAAATTGTAATGGTTTACGTTCAGAAGGCTGTGCACCAGTTGTGGTAAATATGGCTACGGCTAATAACACGGTATTACCATCATTTGCAACGGGAGTTGCAGCGCAAGCTTATAGTTTTGCAGGTGCTACTACCGCTACTTACCGCTTTACGATAGTTAATTTACAAACATTAGAGAGTCAAGAAGTGACTTCACCGACACGTTTTATTACTATCCCATTAAGTATGCGTAACTTTAACATCAGCTACTCAGTAACAGCTGCTGCTGTAATAGATGGAGAGAATGTACCATATGCGGGTAATACTATCACTGTATTAAGTCCGATAGTTCCATTAGTAAAATTAACTCCAG
>NZ_JBCGDO010000018.1:0-73530 GCF_038739835.1 Flavobacterium aureirubrum | reverse complement strand
ACCTCTTCCCATTCCGAACAGAGAAGTTAAGTCCGACTGCGCAGATGGTACTGCAATTTTGTGGGAGAGTATGTCACTGCCTTTTTTTGAAAGTCCTCATCATTTAGTTGATGGGGACTTTTTGTTTTTAGTGCTTTAACTTATTTGAGGTGGTACATAAACTCTTCACGGATGGTCTAACACTCAGCCCGGATACTTCAACACTTTTCTCGGACGATTCAACACTCAGCCAGGATACTTAAACACTCATCCTGCATGCTTCAACACTTTGTCCGCATGCTTCAACACTTTGTCCGCATGCTCCAACACTCTGTCCGCATCCTCCAACACTTGTCCTATATGCTTCAACACTCTTGACATATGCTCCAACACTGTTCGCAGATGGTTCTACACTCTTCTTTGGTGGTTTTTTATTTTTAATAAAAAAAGAGTTTTTGGTGGGAAACTCTTGTGGATTTATTTACTAGTTACTTGAATTATATTGGCAATGATTATTTATTGGACAACTTTCGCATTTTGGATTGGTTGGTCGGCAGATTTCTCTTCCTAGAAAGGAAATAGCCATTCCTATTTCGTCCCAAATATTTTTTGGAAGTATTTGCGTCAATTGTTTTTCGACTTTGTTTCCGTCTTTAGATTCATTGCAAAGACCAATTCTTGGAGCTACTCTAATTACATGCAAATCTGCAATAATACCTTCTGCTGGGCTATTTGTTTCTCTGATTATCACATTGGCTGATTTTCTTCCTATACCTTTGAGTGCTGTTAGTTTCTCCATTGTTAGTGGAATATTTTCGTTGGATTGAATTGTTTGCGCTATTTCAATAATCCAATTTGCTTTTGTTCCAAAATTTCTAACTTTAGAAATATGAGGAATTAGTGCTTCGACGTTTGACACTGCTAAGGATTCCATGTTTGGATATACTTCAAATAATGTAGGTGCAATTTTGTTGATATTTGCATCGGAGTCTTGAGCATAGAGTATGACCATTATCATTAATTGATAGGTGTTTTTGTATTCTAAGGGATGCTTTTTTCCTTTATACTTTTCTATTAATGGTTTTAATTTTTCTGACCAATTATCGTTGGGTTCAAATAAATTCATGATAGATAAATTATTGGTTTGGTATAGTTGGTATTCCTTGAATTAATTCGTTTAAACTGAAATGATAATTGACTAAAACGCCTTTATGTTCGCCATTTATTATATCACCAATTCCGGTGGCACGTTTGAATTTTCTATAGTTGGTTGTATCGTTTAAGCGAATTTTTTTAAGGTCAATTATGTTTTGATGAAAATATAAATCGGTATTTTGATTATTTATGCAATTTCTATTTTTTAGACACCAAACTATATAAAGGTCTGTCTTTTCCTTTTCATAAATTTCAAAGTATCTTTCTAAATCGCTTAGATTTAGCGCAATAGTTTCAGAGGGTTTCAGATTACTATTTGGTAATAGCTTTTCAACTGACATAAATGTTCGAGATTGCACTTTGATTTCGATGTAACAAACGGGTTTATCAATTGAGGTTTTAGAAATTATTTCAATATCAGGATAACCGTTTTTTTTAGTTTTGAATGCAAATAGATTTGGGTTTGACTTATTAATTTGTTTTATAACCTGTTCTTCGATTGCTTCAGAGAAATTTACATCTTTTTCAAAATCATATACACCGATAGACTTTCCGTCGCAGCGCGTTTGGCAGCTGCTACAATCGTAAATATTCGGTGCTAATTGAATATGTGACATTGTATTAATTTGTATCTAAATTACTTAAAATTAGTTAGAAATAAACTCTTTAATACTTTCAATTACTTTAGTATCACCCAAGATTTTTCGGTGACCTAATCCTTCAGTAATCATTATCGTGCTATTTTTTAGGTATTTATGAATGTTGTGTGCTGCTTTTAGAGCTACATCATCGTCATCTTTATCGTGAATAATTAGAACAGGAATGGTTACTGATTTTGCTGAAAAACTAGCGGAATAGTTCTCCATTGGTTCATTATATTTCTTTTCAAAATGATTTTTTAGTAGTAGGCCGATCTTCGGTTTCAGTTGTAGTTTTTGAATAAAATCATCGATAACATCTTGAATAATATCGCCACTTCCAATTATTATAGCTTTTTTGACATTTAAATTTTGTTTTATTGCGTTTAAAATAGACATTCCTCCAAGTGAATGACCAATGGCAAATTCGAAAGGCCCAAATTGTTTTTCGATTTCTATGATTGAAGCAATGAATTCGGTCATGATAGTGGTTTTTCCATCGGATTTTCCATGTGCTGGTGCATCGAAACTTATAATGGCATAGCCCAATTCTAGCATTTTATCAGCTATTTTCACCATTTGCGTTCCTCTGCCAGACCAACCATGTACCATTAAAATTTTCTTCTCATTATTACCGTATTCATAAATATTTATCTTTTTATTTATTGAAGGAACAAAAAGTATGGTTTGCTTACTTTTTTGCACCATGTGTATTTCTCGCTTTGGAATTTTGTGTTTTATTGGTCTTACAAATAATTTTGCTGCAAAAAGCATCGCTAATTTTGGTGAAATTGCTTCTAAAAATTTAGCAGTAATTAGAATCGGTTTCGGAATTTGCAATGATTGAGTTGGTATTGCTACTTTTTTTGTCATTTCAATAAATTTTACTGCAATTTATAACTTATTATATTTTTTTCTAACTTACAACTCATTAAAATCAGTATAAAATGCAAAATCAAACTCGAATTATAATCGAAAATGTGCAACCTCAATTAGACGGTGGTGCCTTTTTTATCAAAAGAATTGTTGGCGAAAAAGTAATAGTTACTGCAAATGTTTTTGCCGATGGTCATGATGTTGTAGCAACTTGTGTGAAATTCAAACACGAAAAAGACAAAAAATGGCAAGAAGTGAGAATGACGGAAATGGGTAATGATGAATGGACAGCCACTTTTAAAGTTGAAAAGCAAGGTCATTATTCCTATTTTGTTGAAGCTTGGGTTGATTATGCTTTGAATTGGCAACACGGAACCGAACGTAAAATTCAAGATAATCAACATGTGAAATCGGAACTTTTAGAAGGTGCCGAATATTGTCAGGCGATTTTAAAAGAAGCTTCAAAGGAGGAAAAAGCCTATTTGACGAAGGCGATTAAAGCTTTTCAAGACGAAAAATTATATAATGATGCCATTCCGATTGCTTTGTCGGCTGAGTTGCATCATATTTTTTATAACTATCCAACGCGAACCTTGGCCAATACTTCGGCTGAACTGAAAGTTTATGTGGATAGAAAAAAAGCATTGTTTAGCACTTGGTATGAATTTTTTCCACGTTCGGCATCGCAAGAAGGCAAGCACGGAACATTTAAAGATTGTGAAAAATTGCTGCCTCGAGTTGCTGCTATGGGATTTGATACTTTATATTTCCCACCAATTCATCCCATTGGAGAAGTTAATCGAAAAGGGAAAAACAATGCTACCAATGCTCAAAAAGGAGATGTTGGCTCGCCTTGGGGAATTGGTTCAAAACACGGCGGACACAAAGCAACGCATCCAGAACTGGGGACAATCGATGATTTCAAATCATTAGTAAAAGAAGCAAAAAAACTCGGAATTGAAGTGGCGATGGATTATGCTTTGCAAGCTGCGCCCGATCATCCGTATGTAAACCATTTTCCACAATGGTTTAAATGGCGACCTGACGGAACGGTTCAATATGCTGAAAATCCACCAAAAAAATACCAAGATATTCAGCCGATATATTTTGAAAGTGGCGATTGGAAAAATCTTTGGAAAGAACTTTTGGAGGTTGCTTTATTTTGGGTAGAAGAATGTGATATTAAAGTTTTTAGAGTGGATAATCCGCATACCAAACCATTTTATTTTTGGGGTTGGTTGATTGCCGAAGTGAAGAAAAAACATCCTGATGTTTTGTTTTTAGCCGAAGCTTTCACGCGACCAAAAATTATGCATGAATTGGCAAAACAAGGATTTACCCAATCCTATACTTATTTTACATGGCGAAATACTAAAGCCGAACTAATTGAATATCTTACTGAATTAACTAAAACGGAACAAAAAGAATTCTTCCGACCAAACTTTTGGCCAAATACACCAGACATTCTTCCGTATGCCTTACAAAGCGGAATGGAAAGTGTTTACCTGCACAAATATTTCTTGGCAGCAACGCTAAGTTCCAGCGTAGGAATTTATGGTCCAGCCTATGAATACATGGTTTCAGCTGCTATGCCGGGAAAAGAAGAATATTTCAATTCTGAAAAATATGAAGTCTATCATTGGGACTGGAAGGTTCAAAACAAATTGATAACCTTGATTACTCGATTGAACAAAATCCGTCACGAACAACCGTCATTGCAGCAAACCAATAACATTCAGTTTTGCAATACTGATAACGAACAAGTTATTGCGTACTACAAATTTGACGACGATAGAACCGATGAAACCTTGATGATTTGTAACATCGATCCGTATTATCCAAAGCAAACTTGGGTTCAATTACCGTTGCAATCCCTAGGAATTCAACCAGGACAAACGATAAATGTAGTCGATTTAATCACAGGAAATAGTTATTATTGGGACAAAGAATGGAATTTTGTTGAACTTCAACCTGCGTTACCATTCCATTTGTTTAAAATTTTTAAATAGTATAAATCCATAATTAACATGGAAAATTTAAATCAGGAAACTTTTACTACTCCTTTTGTTTTTAAAACAGATTGGAAAAACGCGCTTGAAGATGATGAGTTCATTAAAGTCTTTTCTTCGGATATTTTAGAGAATTATATCATCAATAAACGCTGGTATGGTGGAAAAGCGAGTACGTTAAAATACATCGAAGTCGTTGATCATTTTAAAATTACCTCAAAGAAAAATACCTATTACGGTGTTCTTTTGGAAGTTAATTTTAAAGAAGCTTTCTACCAACATTATTTTATGCCATTGGCTTTCATGGCGGAAGAAGAATTGGATACTAATACTATTATTGCTCCCATTCAGTTAGGAAATCAAAAAGGATATTTAGTCGATGCATTGCATCAGGAAGATTTTAGAAAATTATTGTTTGATAATATCGTTCAAGCAAAAGAAAATCCTGAATTGAAATTAGTCTTTCATAAAGGTTCCAAATTTGATGACAAAGAATATAAGTCATCCAAATTCATGGGCTTGGAGCAAAGCAATACGTCTATAATTTACAACGATGCTTTTGTGTTGAAGATCTTCCGACGTATTTATGTGAGCACTAATCCTGATTATGAAATCAGTCGATTTTTAACGGAACGAATGCATTTTAAAAGTTCGCCTGCTTATACCGGAAGTATTAATTTGGCTTTGCCCGAAGGAAATATTACACTGGGATTGATGCAAGAATTGGTTCCTAATCAAGGTGATGCGTGGAAGTTTATGCTAGAAGAAATCGATGGTGTTTTCATGAATTTGAAGACAAAGAAGATAAAAATTGACAAATTACCCGATATTCCGTTGTTCAAGCGAATGAAAATCAACGAAATTCCGCCAGAAATTATTGATTGGGTTGGATTGAGTTTGTTTCTTCGATTGCAAACATTAGCCAAGCGAACCGCCGAAATGCACATTGCCCTTGGTGGCGACATTCATGATACGGCTTTTACACCAACAACTTACAATGGCGATTATACGGTTTGGTTGAAAAACCGAATGCTCTATCAGTTTCAAAATCGATTGAATATTATTGAGAACAGTTTGCACAAACTCGACGGATTGGCACTCGAATTGGCGCATCAGTTTATGGAAAATAAAAAAATCGTTCGTAAACATTTTGTCGATTTTGATTGGACAAAGATGAAATCCGAACGTATTCGAATTCATGGGGATTATCATTTGGGACAAATATTGGTTAATGGCGATGATTTCTATCTACTTGATTTTGAAGGTGAACCCGAAAGTACCATTCGCGATAGAAAAGTGAAACAACCGCCGTTGAAAGACGTTGCCGGACTTTTTCGCTCGTTTCATTATGCTATTTATGCCACGATTTTCAACAACAAAGACAAGTATCCGTTTGAGCAAGAGCAACTTTTTAAAGCTGCCGAAATACTGTTCAATTACTTTGTTGGTGCGTTTTTGGAAACCTATGTTGAGAAGGCACAATCGGGGAATTTGAACATTGGTTACAACCATGAGATTGATTTTTTATTGAAGTATTGCTTGATTGAAAAGGCAGTTTATGAGCTGGGTTATGAGTTGAACTCGCGACCACGTTGGGCGGTTATTCCTTTGCGGGGAATTCAGAGTATAATGGGGTATTAATTTTGGAGCGAGTCGTTTGGGCAAAGAATAAAACCGTTTTACCGCTTTTCGTTTCAATCTTTTATTAATTACCGGGTTTAAACCCGTGGCAATTAATAAAAGGATTTCCACTTCAATCGGGGCTAAAAAGGATTTGAATTGAATTAAAAAAATCAAGCCTGACAGGTTTTTAAAACCTGTCAGGTTTAAAAATAAAAAACATGAACCAAGTACAAGTACATTCGCTTTTCACTGATTTTGATATTGATTTATTCAAGGCGGGAAAGCATTTTAAATTATATGAAAAACTAGGCGCGCATTTGATGGAAGTGAATGGCGTGAAAGGTGTTTATTTTGCGGTTTGGGCACCAGCGGCACGATCGGTTTCGGTGGTGGGCGATTTTAATTATTGGATACAAGGCGAGCATTTGTTGAACGTTCGTTGGGATGGTTCGGGCATTTGGGAAGGTTTTATTCCTGGTGTGGATAAAGGCACGACGTATAAGTATAAAATCCAGTCGAACAACAACGGGATTATTACGGAGAAAGCTGATCCTTTTGCACTGTATTGTGAACATCCGCCGCAAACGGCTTCGGTTATTTGGGATTTGGACTATAAGTGGAAAGACAAAAAATGGATGGATAGCCGAAAGGACAAAAATGGTTTGGACAAGCCGTATTCGGTATATGAAGTGCATTTGGGTTCGTGGCGACGCAATAGTGAAGGGAAGTTCTTGACGTATTTGGAACTGGCTGATCAATTGGTTGACTATGTAAAAGAAACGGGTTTTACGCATGTGGAGTTTATGCCGGTGATGGAGTTTCCGTATGATCCGTCTTGGGGTTATCAGTTGGTGGGTTATTTTGCGCCAACGTCACGATTTGGAAAACCGCAAGATTTTATGGTTTTGGTGGATAAATTGCATCAAGCAGGAATTGGAGTGATTTTGGATTGGGTTCCGTCGCATTTTCCGGAAGATGCGCATGGTTTGGGCTTTTTTGATGGTTCAAATCTTTATGAACATCCAGACAGACGAAAAGGTTTTCACCCCGATTGGAAGAGTTTAGTGTTTAATTATGGACGCAATGAAGTACGTTCGTTCTTGATTAGTAATGCGATATTTTGGTTGCAGCAATACCATGTTGATGGGCTTCGAGTTGATGCTGTGGCTTCAATGTTATACTTGGATTATTCGAGAAAAGATGGCGAATGGGAACCGAATATTTATGGCGGAAGAGAAAACCTTGATACGATCAGTTTCTTGAAAGATTTTAATGAAGCGGTTTATACTAATTTCCCTGATGTGCAAACGATAGCGGAAGAAAGCACGAGTTTCCCGATGGTTTCGCGACCAACATTTTTGGGTGGTTTGGGCTTTGGTATGAAATGGATGATGGGTTGGATGCACGATACATTGCAATATTTTAAGAAAGAACCAATTTACAGACGTTTTCATCAAAATGATTTGACGTTTTCGATGACGTATGCGTTTACGGAGAACTTTATGTTGCCATTATCCCACGATGAAGTGGTTTATGGAAAACATTCTATTCTTGGTAGAATGCCTGGTGATGAATGGCAACGATTTGCGAATTTACGTTTGCTTTATGGTTATATGTTTACGCATCCTGGAGGAAAATTATTGTTTCAAGGTGCGGAATTCGGACAAAGCAGTGAGTGGAATTTTGAAGGAAGTTTGGATTGGCATTTGTTGCAATATGGTTATCACGACGGCATTAAAAAATGCATCACCGATTTGAATGCGTTATACAAAAACAATCCTGCGATGTATGAAAAACAATTCCATGTTGATGGTTTTGAATGGATAAATTATTCCGATGCTGAGAATGCGGTTTTAAGTTACATCAGAAAAGGAAATGACGAAAAAGAAAATATAATTGTGGTTTGTAATTTCACGCCAGTGGTAAGAACGAATTATAGAATTGGATTGACAACGAAAGGCAAATTAACCGAAGTTTTCAACTCGGATAAAGTGGAATATGGAGGAAGCGGTGTTGCTAACTCCAAAGCTATTAAGATTGACAAAACACCTTGGAACTGGAAAGACTATTCGGCAGAAATCACTTTGCCACCATTGGGCGTTGTGGCGTTTAGGATTTCATAATATTCTTTTTTTAGTAGCCACAAATTGCATCAATTTTCACAATTTAGTTTTGTGTATTGTGTAATTTGTGGTTACTATTTTTTATACCCATTCGCAAACGTTGTAGTTAAAAACAACTCGCACAAGTTGTTAATTTTTACGTTCCATCTTAGTATATTTGGCAACAATACATTAAAAAAATATGATTACAAACACTGAACTTGAGCATAAAGGCGATATTTATCCTGGTAAGATAGTTTCTTTTGAACAAGATGTTGACAGCATTTTTTTCTATACTGATAACAATATGATTTTGAAAGTGACTATACTTCGGGATAGTCTCATTCGTTTTAGATATACTACCAAAGGTTATTTTAGCAATGATTTTTCTTATGCTATTGATAAAACGCAATCGCATGGCTACAATCAGCTAGAAGTAGTGGAAGAACCTACTTTTTTTATGATAAAAACTAGCAAGGTTTTTTGTAAAATCAATAAAAAAGATGCGAAAGTGGGCATTTTTGATATTGATGGTTCACCGATTTTAGAAGATGAAAACGGATTTCATTGGGAAGAATGTTATGAACACGGTGGTAATATTGTAAAAATGAGTAAACATTCTAAAGATGGCGAAAGTTTTTATGGTCTTGGAGACAAGGCTTCTCACTTGAATTTAAAAGGAAAAAGAGTTGAAAACTGGGCAACTGACCAGTATGCTTTTCATAAAGACCAAGAACCTTTGTATAAAGTGGTTCCCTTTTATATAGGACTTCATCATAACAAAGCTTATGGTGTTTTCTTTGATAATACCTTTAGAACCTATTTTGACTTTTGTCATGAACGACGAAACATCACTAGTTTTTGGGCAGAAGGTGGCGAGATGAATTATTACTTTTTCTACGGACCAAAAATGAGCGATGTCGTTACTACTTATACCCATTTAACAGGAAAACCAGAATTACCACCGATGTGGACTTTAGGATATCATCAATGTAAATGGAGTTACTATCCCGAAAGTAAAGTAAAAGAAGTTACCAGTAAATTTAGAGAACTAAAGATTCCGTGTGATGCTATTTATTTAGACATAGATTATATGGAAGGTTTTAGATGTTTTACTTGGAGCAAAGAGTATTTTCCTGAACCCAAACGTATGGTTGCTGAGTTAGCCAAAGATGGTTTTAAAACGGTAGTAATCATCGACCCAGGAATAAAAATAGATAAAGATTATTGGGTTTATCAAGAAGCGTTAAAAAATGATTATTTCTGTAAACGTGCCGATGGACCGTATATGAAAGGAAAAGTTTGGCCAGGCGAATGTAATTTCCCTGATTATACTAATCCAGCAGTTAGAGAATGGTGGGCAGGATTATTTAAAGAATTAATTTCTGAAATAGGAGTTAAAGGCGTTTGGAATGATATGAACGAACCAGCTGTCATGGAAGTTCCAGGAAAAACCTTCCCTTATGATGTTCGTCATGATTATGATGGAAATCCTTGTAGTCATAGAAAAGCGCATAATATTTATGGGACTCAAATGGCGCGTGCTACTTATGAAGGTGTGAAGCGATTTGCTTACCCAAAACGACCCTTTATAATCACGCGTTCCGCCTATTCTGGTGCGCAGCGATATACTTCTTCTTGGACTGGCGATAATGTGGCGAGTTGGGAACATTTATGGATAGCTAATATTCAAATGCAACGAATGTCATTGTCAGGAATGGGTTTCACGGGCTCTGATATTGGCGGATTTGCAGAGCAACCATCAGGTGAATTATATGCACGTTGGATACAATTGGGTGTTTTCCATCCCTTTTGTAGAACGCATTCATCAGGTGATCACGGCGAACAAGAACCTTGGTCGTTTGGTAAAGAAGTAATCGATATCACGAGGAAGTTTGTTGAAATTAGATATCAACTATTGCCTTATTTGTATACTATGTTTTGGCAATATGTAAACGATGGAACGCCTATGTTGAAACCATTGGTTTATTTTGATCAAGATGATTTTCACACCCATTATAGAACTGACGAGTTTATTTTTGGAAACCAAATTTTGGTTTGTCCTATTTTGGAACCCAATGCTTTGGGAAGAAGAATGTATCTACCAAAAGGTAACTGGTATAATTACTGGACCAATGAATTAGTTGATGGAAAAAGAGAATTATGGGTGAGTACAAATTTTGATGAAATTCCGGTATTTATTAAAGAAGGTGCAATCATTCCGAAATATCCCGTGCAACAGTATGTGGGTGAATTACAATTTGATGAACTAACCTTGGATGTTTATTATAAATTAGGTAAAGAAAAATCTACCGTTTATGAAGATGCACAAGATGGATATGATTATAACAAAGGAAGATTTTCACTGCGAACATTTACATTGAATGGAAAAGAGAAAGAGCTTATAATTCAACAGCATAGGGAAGGAACCTTTGAAACATCGTATTCTAAATTCAAAATAAACTTAAAAGGTTTACCATTTAAAGTGAAAAAAATTGAATTGGATAACGAAAAAATTTCGTTGGATAAAGTTCTTTATGACGGAAATGGATCATTACTTTTAGATAAAGATTTTACGGAATTGCATTTATTTGGCGCTTAATTTTTTAATTTTGCTCAAAAATGTTTTCTATACATTATGAAAAAAGTTACAGTACTATCAATTGTATCAATTACACTAATTATTTCATGTGCTAAGAATCCATTTACAGGAAAAAGTACTATGGCATTAGTAAACAATAGTGATATTTTTCCAACTGCATTTCAACAATACAATCAATTTTTGACTGAAAACAAAGTTTTAACTGGAACAGCCGATGCGAAACGAGTTGAAAATGTGGGGATGAAAATCAAAAATGCCGCTGAGAAGTGGTTAAATGCTAATGGATATACCGAATATTTGAAAGACTATAAATGGGAATATAGATTAGTAGAAAATAAAGAAGTAAATGCATGGTGCATGCCTGGCGGAAAGATAGTGGTTTACACGGGAATTCTGCCGATAACAAAAGATGAAGACGGATTAGCAACTGTTATGGGACACGAAGTTTCACATGCTTTGGCCAATCACGGTCAACAGCGAATGAGCGCAGCAATATTGCAACAAGCAGGTGCAACTGGCGTTGCTTTGGCAACTGGAGGTTCGAGTGCAGAAACACAGCAATTAGCCATGTTAGCCTATGGTGGAGTTTCTCAATATGGTGGAATGATGCCATTTAGTAGAAGTCATGAAACCGAAGCTGATAGAATTGGATTAACTTTAATGGCGATTGCGGGCTATAATCCAGAACGTGCCGTAGAGTTTTGGGCAAGAATGTCTAAAGCGTCAGGAGGACAAAAACCACCAGAATTCATGAGTACTCATCCTTCAGATGCGATACGAGTTGCTAATTTGAAGAGACTTATTCCAGAAGCAAAAGCAGAAGCAGCTAAGTTTGGCGTAACGTTTAAATAATATTGTAAATACAAAAAAACAGTATATTTAGTCCCGGTTAATTCGGGATTTTTTTTTTACTTATTTATATTTTATGGCAAATTTACCAAAAGGTCATCCAAAATTACTCAATGCATGGGCATTCTATGATTGGGCAAATTCAGTTTACAGTTTAGTTATTGCATCGGCGGTATTTCCCATTTTTTATGAAATGATTTTCAAAGAAAGTGGAAGAAATTATGTAACCGTATTTGGTATGCAGTGTAAAGATACTGCTATGATTAGTTTTGTAACTGCATTCGCTTTTTTGATTGTGGCAATATTTTCGCCTATTTTATCAGGAATTGCAGATTATATTGGAAATAAAAAAGCTTTCCTTCGATTTTTTTGCTATCTCGGAGCCATTTCCTGTATTTGCTTGTATTGGTTTGATTTAAATAAATTATTCTTAAGTTACTCCTTTTACTTTCTAGGACTAATAGGTTTTTGGTCAAGTTTAGTTTTTTATAATTCGTATTTACCCGATATTGCTTTCCCAGAGCAACAAGATAAAGTTAGCGCAAAAGGATTTTCGATGGGTTACATTGGAAGTACCTTATTGCTAATCTTAAATTTAGCAATGGTCATGTTTCCTCATAGTTTTGGAATAGCAGGAGCAGAAGCCGAAGCAAGTATGAAAGCTATGAGAATTTCATTTATAACTGTTGGGGTTTGGTGGATTGGATTTAGCCACATTACTTATTATTATTTACCTAAAGGAAATAAAAAAAATGTAACAATTACAAAGGATTTTATCTTTAAAGGATTCAATGAGTTAAGACTAGTTTGGAAACAAGTAAAGGAAAATTTAGCACTAAAAAGATATTTGTATAGTTATTTTGTTTTCATAATGGCGGTACAAACAGTGATGTTGGTTGCTACTTATTTTGGCGCAACAGAAGTTGCATGGGAAACACCAAGTCAAAAAACGACAGGTTTGATAATTAGTATTTTATTGATACAATTAGTAGCGGTTTTAGGAGCTTATCTCACTTCCAAAGCCTCATCGAAATTTGGAAATATCAATACGCTTATCTTTCTTAATGCTTTTTGGGCTATCTTGTGTGTTTTTGCCTATTTCATAAAAACACCAATTCATTTTTATACTACAGCAGGATTTGTTGGACTTGTGATGGGAGGAATTCAATCTTTAGCGCGTTCTACTTATTCTAAGTTGCTACCTGAAACAAAAGATACAGCATCCTTTTTTAGTTTTTATGATGTAACTGAAAAAGTTGGGATAGTCATAGGAATGTCAATCTACGGAATTATTGATCAAATTACGGGTAGTATACGAAATGCAATTGTGTTTTTAGGTGTCTTTTTTATTGTTGGATTACTACTTTTATTTAGAGTTCCAAAAAATGCCTTGAGAAGTAAATAAAAAAAATTATATTTGAAGAATAATTTCTAATTCATATGAAAAATATCCTTTCCATAAGTAAACTATTTCTTGTTCTAATCGCGTTTGCAGTTACTTCCTGTGATGTTGAGCCTCTCGATCCGGCTATTAATTTAGATGATTTTGATAACTCTAATAATGGACCAGCACTTTTCAAAGCTGATTTTAGTGGGTCAACCTGGACAGCAACATCAGTTGAAGCACTTGTATCTGGAAATTTTATTGCCATTTCAGGGCTGAAAGCAAACGGAGAAGGATTTGATTTTTTAGTACAAGCTAATGCTATAGGTACCTATCCAGCAAATACAAATCTTCTAACTTTTACACCTTCGGGTTCTGAGTTTGGTTATTGGTCTACTAATTTTAATAATCCAGAAGAAAACACGGGATCTATTACTATTACTAACATAAATACCACAAACAACACGATATCTGGAACTTTTAATTTCAAAGGCTATTGGTCTGATACATCCGTAACAAGTATTTTACCAGTTCAATTTACAAATGGGGTTTTTCAAAATATTCCTTTTATTACACAAGACCAAACCGGTGATTCTTTTTTTGCAAAAGTAGGCGGAACCGAGTTTGTTGATGTCGATATTCTTACGACCACTATTTCTGTTGGAAGTCAAGAATTCATTAGCATTGGAGCTCAAAATGCTGCTTTAAATTCTATGACTATTTCGGTTAAAAGTAGTTTAGGAACTGGTACATATGCTATAACAGGAAATGCTACTACAGACGGAGTTCAGGCCATTTATGACTTTAACGATGTAAATTATACGGCTGCTACTGGTTCAATTACAATTATTTCAAAGACAGCAACAAGAATTAGAGGAAATTTTAACTTTGTAACATCGGGCGCAACACCTTTTACAATTACAGAAGGTGCTTTTGATGTGGAGTATTAATTTTTGTAAGGTTTATAAATTCCGCCATTTTGGCGGATTTTTTTTTGGCACAAAGATTGACTACTGTGCTTCATATCGGCGCTGTTTTTGATAATTCCTATTATATTAAAATCATGTTAATCTATCGATATCAGTCTATTTCTTTAAATAGATGTCCTAAATTTGTTTATCATTAAAAAATGTCATTTTGACCAAATCAATATATATGTCAAACCACAATATTTTATCAATCGACAATTTGTCATTGCAAGAATTTGATGCCGAAACCGACTTAATTCCCTTGTTAACGCCAGAGGATGAAGAGGAAATGAATAAAGAAGAGCTTCCTGAATCATTGCCAATATTGCCATTACGAAATACAGTGCTTTTTCCTGGTGTGGTTATTCCTATCACAGCAGGAAGAGATAAGTCTATAAAACTAATTAACGATGCCAATGCAGGTAACAAAATTATTGGTGTTGTAGCCCAAAAAAATGAGGAAGATGAAGATCCATCAAAAAACGATATTTATCCAGTAGGTACAGTAGCTCAAATACTTCGTGTACTTAAAATGCCCGATGGTAACATTACAGTAATTCTTCAGGGTAAAAAACGTTTCGCCATTGATACTATTACATCTGAAAAACCATATATAAAAGCATCGATTAAGCAGGTAGAAGAGAAAAGACCTAATAAGAATGATACCGAGTTTCAAGCTATTGTTGACTCTGTTAGAGAATTAGCAATTGAAATTATTAAAGAAAGTCCTAACATTCCTACCGAAGCTACTTTTGCAATCAAGAATATAGAAAGTCAGTCATTTCTAATCAATTTTGTTTCATCAAACATGAATCTTTCTGTTAAAGAGAAACAAGATTTATTAATGATTAATGTATTAAAAGAAAGAGCATTAGAAACTTTACGATACATGAATGTAGAGCTTCAAAAGCTAGAACTGAAAAATGATATTCAGTCTAAAGTTCGTTTTGATTTAGACCAACAACAACGTGAATACTTCTTGCATCAACAAATGAAGACCATTCAAGAAGAGCTTGGCGGTGTTTCTCATGAGCAAGAAATTGAAGAGATGCGTCAAAAAGCGAAGACCAAAACTTGGGATGAAAAAACAGCGAAACATTTTGAGAAAGAAATTTCCAAAATGCAACGAATGAATCCTCAAGCTCCAGATTTTGGTATACAAAGAAATTATTTGGAATTATTTTTAGAATTGCCTTGGAACAAGTATTCAAAAGATATCTTCGATTTAAAACGCGCTCAAAAAATATTAGACAGAGATCATTTTGGTCTCGATGACGTTAAGAAAAGAATTATCGAGCATTTGGCAGTTTTAAAATTACGTAACGATATGAAATCGCCAATTATTTGTTTAACTGGACCTCCAGGTGTTGGTAAAACATCAATTGGGAAATCTATTGCAGAAGCTTTAGGAAGAGAATATGTTCGAATTTCTTTAGGAGGTTTGAGAGACGAAGCTGAGATTAGAGGACATCGGAAAACTTATATTGGTGCCATGCCAGGAAGGATTATTCAAAGTTTAAAAAAAGCAGGTACTTCGAATCCAGTATTTGTTCTTGATGAAATTGATAAATTATCTAACAGCCATCAAGGTGATCCTTCTTCTGCACTTCTTGAAGTTTTAGACCCAGAGCAAAATAATGATTTTTACGATAATTTTCTTGAAATGGGATATGATTTATCCAAAGTCATGTTTATTGCAACCTCTAATAATATGGCTACTATTCAACCAGCTTTATTAGATAGAATGGAGGTAATTAGAATGACTGGATATACTGTTGAGGAAAAAGTGGAAATAGCACGTCAGCATTTGTTCCCAAAACAATTAAAAGAACACGGTTTAAAGGCCAAGGATTTAACAATTGGAAAAAAACAATTAGAAAAAATTGTTGAAGGATATACGCGGGAATCGGGTGTTCGAAGTTTAGAGCAAAAAGTGGCGCAGGTTATTCGCAATGCGGCAAAGTCGGTTGCAATGGAAGAAGAATACAATAAAAAAGTAACTGATGAAGACATTGTAAAAGTTCTTGGTTCTCCAAAATTAGCACGTGACAAATCAGAAAGTAATGATGTTGCTGGTGTAGTAACTGGTTTAGCTTGGACTACAGTGGGTGGAGATATTTTATTTATTGAATCGCTTATTTCTAGTGGAAAAGGAATACTGACTTTAACTGGAAATTTAGGAACGGTAATGAAGGAGTCTGCTACCATAGCATTAGAATATATTAAAGCTAATGCTGAACTATTTGGATTAGAACCAGAAATGATTTCAAAATATAATATTCATTTACATGTGCCCGAAGGTGCCACTCCAAAAGACGGACCAAGCGCTGGTATTGCCATGCTTACATCATTAGTTTCTTTATTAACTCAGCGTAAAGTGAAGAATAATTTAGCTATGACAGGGGAAATAACTCTTCGAGGTAAAGTATTGCCAGTCGGTGGAATTAAAGAAAAAATCTTAGCTGCAAAGAGAGCCAACATCAAAGAAATTATTTTGTGTCATGAAAACAAAAGTGATATCGATGAAATAAAATCCGAGTATATTGAAGGTTTGACTTTTCATTATGTGAAAGAAATGAGTGAAGTTATTAACGTAGCTCTCACAAATCAGAAAGTGAAAAACGCTAAAAAATTATAATCCAATAATTGTATTTTCTCAAAAGGCATAGGCAATATCGCTTATATGCCTTTCTTTTTTTATCTTTTTTACTAGAATATAAAATAATATCTTCGCATTTTCGTTATAGTTACCAGAACAACTCTTTTTAGATGTTTAAAAAAATAGTATGTATTGTCGTTTGCCTAACTTGTTTGACCTCTTTTAGTCAAGTAGGCGGAAGGTCAGTATATCAATTTTTAAATCTAGTTACTTCACCACGACAAGCAGCTATTGGCGGAAAAGTCATCACTTTTTATGATAAAGATGTGAATCAAGCTCATTTTAATCCCGCATGTATCAACGGCGAAATGGATAACAATCTTTCCTTAAACTACGGAAGTTACTTTGGTGAAGTGACTTATGGAACTGCTTCCTACGCTTATACTTATGACAGGCATGTGCAAACTTTTTTTGGAGGTGTAAACTATGTTAATTATGGTAGTTTTGATGGCTATGATGAAAACGGTGTACAAACTTCAGATTTTACAGGAAGCGAATTAGCGCTTACTTTTGGGTACGCTTATAATATTCCTTTTTCTGATTTTTATATTGGAGCCAATGCTAAATTGATTTCTTCAACATTAGAAAGTTATAGCTCATTTGGTGCAGCTGTCGATATTGGCGTTTTGTTTATTGATGAGAGAAATGATGTAAACTGGGCATTATCGATAAGAAATTTAGGAACTCAAATTACACCTTATCAAGAAACGCGCGAAAAATTACCTCTTGAAGTCTTAATTGGCGTCTCCCAATTAATGGAAAACGTTCCTATTCGCTGGCATTTGACTTTAGAAAACATGCAACAATGGCAAGTTGCCTTTTCAAATCCAAATAGGGCAGAGGGTTCATTAGATGGAAGTTCAACTCCAGAAAGAGTTTCTTTTTTTAATAATGCATTACGTCACGTTATTGTTGGAGCAGAGTTGTTTCCTGAGAAGGGATTTAATATTAGGTTAGGTTACAATTTTCGTAGAGCCGAAGAATTACGAATATTAGAACAACGGAATTTTTCAGGAATTTCGGTGGGCTTTGGATTAAAAATTAATAATTTGAAGTTCAATTATTCTTACTCAAGATATACATTAGCAGCAAATACCAGTTTGTTCGGACTAACAATTGATTTTTCTGGAAACAGATATTAAAGGATTTAAAAATAAAGCATTGAAAAAAATTACCATTGCCATTGACGGATTTTCTTCCACAGGTAAAAGTACCTTAGCAAAACAATTGGCTAATCACTTGGGTTATGTTTATGTTGATTCAGGCGCGATGTATCGTGCAGTAACATTATTTGCTATGCAAAACGGTTATATTGGAACTGATTTTTTTGACAAACAAACTTTAATCAATAGTTTACATTATATAAAATTACATTTTCAATTTAATGGAGATTTAGGTTTTGCTGAAATGTATTTAAACGATGTCAATGTTGAAAAAGAAATTCGAAGTATTGAAGTTTCTAGTTTTGTTAGCAAAGTAGCTGAGGTTTCTGAAGTTCGCTTAAAATTAGTTGAACAGCAACAAGAAATGGGCAAAAAAAGAGGCATTGTGATGGATGGACGAGACATTGGAACCGTTGTTTTTCCTAATGCGGAACTCAAAGTCTTTATGACTGCAAGTCCTGAAACTCGCGCGCAACGTCGTTTTGACGAACTTCAAGCTAAAGGCGATACTGTTACCTATGACGAAGTTTTTAAAAACGTTCAAGAACGCGATTATATTGACACACACAGAGCCGATTCGCCTTTGATAAAAGCAGCTGATGCAATTGAAATAGATAATTCTGAATTGAGTAAAGCGGCTCAATTTGATAAAGTATTAGAATTAGTTCAAAAGGCATCGAAATTGTAGCGATTTTTTGTTTATCTCGATTTAAATAGTAGATTTACTTCCTATTTTTAGTAAACCAAAAAAATATTTTTATGAGTGTAAAGAACAGATTAATCATCATGAACTTTTTCCAATTTTTTGTTTGGGGTGCATGGTTGATTACCATTGCCAATTTTTGGTTTGGGACAAAACAATGGGAAGGCACACAATTTGGATTGGTTTTTGGAACTATGGGTATTGCTTCTTTATTTATGCCTACATTAACAGGAATTCTTGCTGATAGATTTATAAATGCCGAAAAACTGTATGGAGTTTTACACATACTTTATGCTTTCGTTTTATTTTATTTACCGCAAGTTAGCACTCCAGATAATTTTATTTACATCATGCTTTTAGCGATGTGTTTTTATATGCCAACCATTGCTTTATCGAATTCAATTTCTTATAACGCACTAAAGAACAGTAACGATAGTGATGTTGTAAAAGATTTTCCACCCATTAGAGTTTGGGGAACAATCGGATTTATAGCCGCGATGTGGTTAACCAATCTTTCCGGTAATAAAGCTACAGCTTATCAATTTTATATAGCTGGAATTGCGGCAATTTTGTTAGGATTATATGCTTTTACATTACCAAAATGTAAACCACAACACGTTAAAGTTGAGAAATCATCATTTGTTGCAACTTTAGGTTTAGAAGCTTTTAAGTTATTTGGAACCTATAAAATGACACTATTCTTTATATTTTCAATGTTTTTGGGTGGAGCGTTGCAGTTAACAAATGCTTACGGCGATGTGTTTTTAGATGAATTTAAAAATGTTCCTCAATATGCCGACTCGTTTGTGGTGAAATATTCTACTATTATTATGTCTATTTCACAGGTTTCTGAGACGTTGTTCATATTAGCTATTCCTTTTTTCTTGAAACGTTTTGGAATCAAACAAGTAATGTTGATATCTATGTTGGCTTGGGTTTTGCGTTTTGGATTATTTGCCTATGGAAATCCGACCGATGGTTTATGGATGATTATCATGTCGTGCATTGTATATGGAATGGCATTTGATTTCTTTAATATCTCGGGTTCATTGTTTGTCGAAACCACTACAGACTCTAAAATTCGTTCGTCAGCACAAGGATTATTCATGATGATGACTAATGGCGTTGGCGCTATTTTAGGAAGTTTCACCTCTGGTTGGGCAATTGAAAAATATTTTACACATGATGGAGAAAGAGATTGGCACAACATCTGGTTGTCTTTTGCGGCTTATTCATTGGTTATAGCGATCGCTTTTGCAATTTTGTTTAAACATAAACATGATCCGAAAGCTGTGGCGAATATAAGTCATTAAGAAATCGAATAGTAATATAACCCTGTCAGAGTTTCAAACTCTGACAGGTTTTTTTGTTTCTAAGAAATCAATACAAATCTAAATTAGCCCCGATTGAAGTGGAAATCCTCGAAGAGATTGTAACGAAAAGCGGGAAAATGGCATCCAAAAATTCCCAAGCGTTTTGCTTCAAGAAAAAACAACCATATTCTTGTGTAAAAAGTTTTTTATTAAACAAATAATACCTACTTTTGCAATCCTTTTGGCGGTCAGTGTTTCCTCTAGGGTTCAATTAATTATACAAACAACTTCTGTTTTTTTACCGCAAAATGAAACACAGAGAAAACAGAATACAAATTTTTTATCAGCATGTCTGAATTAAACAAAGAACAACAAGCGTTTTTAAACGATTTTAACTGGCACAATTACTCAGAAGGAATTGATGCTGTGGACGAAAAAAACTTACAAGAGTTTGAAGATTTAGTTACTAAAACTTTTATTTCAACTGATCAAGAAGAAGTAGTAGAAGGTGTTGTAGTTAGAATCACTGACAGAGACGCGATTGTTGACATTAATGCAAAATCGGAAGGTGTTATTTCATTAAACGAATTCCGTTACAACCCAAGCTTAAAAGTGGGTGACAAAGTAGAAGTATTGATTGACGTTCGTGAGGACAAAACAGGTCAATTAGTATTGTCTCACAGAAAAGCAAGAACTATCAAATCATGGGATAGAGTTATTTCTGCTAACGAAACAGGTGAAATTGTTACAGGTTTTGTGAAATGTAGAACTAAAGGTGGTATGATTGTAGATGTTTTTGGTATCGAAGCATTTTTACCTGGTTCACAAATTGATGTGAAACCAATCCGTGATTACGATGTATATGTAAACAAAAACATGGAATTTAAAGTGGTAAAAATTAACCACGAATTCAAAAATGTTGTAGTTTCACACAAAGCGCTTATCGAAGCGGATATCGAAGTTCAGAAAAAAGAAATTATTGGTCAATTAGAAAAAGGACAAGTTTTAGAAGGTGTTGTTAAAAACATTACTTCTTACGGTGTGTTTATTGATCTTGGCGGTGTTGATGGATTAATCCACATTACTGATCTTTCTTGGTCAAGAATTAATCACCCAAGTGAAGTTCTTGAATTAGACCAAAAATTGAATGTTGTAATTCTTGATTTTGATGATGAGAAAACAAGAATTCAATTAGGATTAAAACAATTAAACGCTCATCCTTGGGATGCTTTAGATGCTAATCTTAAAGTGGGAGATAAAGTAAAAGGTAAAGTAGTTGTAATTGCAGATTACGGTGCGTTTATCGAAGTTGCTGAAGGTGTTGAAGGATTAATTCACGTTTCTGAAATGTCATGGTCTACGCACTTGCGTTCGGCTCAAGATTTCGTGAAAGTGGGTGATGTTGTTGATGCAGTTATTTTAACATTAGATAGAGATGATAGAAAAATGTCTTTAGGTATCAAGCAATTAACACAAGATCCTTGGACAGATATCACCGCTAAATATCCTGTTGGTTCAAAACATATTGGTATCGTTAGAAACTTTACTAACTTTGGAATATTTGTTGAATTAGAAGAAGGAATTGACGGTTTAGTTTATATTTCTGACCTTTCTTGGACGAAGAAAATCAAACACCCATCAGAGTTTGTTAACGTAGGTGACAAATTGGACGTAGTAGTTTTAGAGCTAGATGTTGATGGACGTAAATTATCTTTAGGTCACAAACAAACTACAGCTAATCCTTGGGACAAACATGAAGATGCATTCGCTGTTGGAACTATCCACACTGGAACAATCGCAGAGATTGTTGACAAAGGTGCTACTGTAGATTTTGGTGACGATGTAGTTGCGTTTATTCCAACTCGTCATTTAGAAAAAGAAGATGGCAAAAAATTGAAAAAAGGTGAAGAAGCTGAATTCAAAGTAATTGAGTTCAACAAAGAATTCAAAAGAGTTGTCGCTTCGCACACAGCAATTTTCCGTGAAGAAGAAGAGAAAAATGTAAAAGCGGTTGCTGAAGCTGTAGCTTCAAATAATAATGCACCAGCTTCATCTCTTTTGGATGCAAATGATGTTCTTGCTGGTTTGAAAGCAAAAATGGAAAAAAACGAGAAAAAGAAGTAATTCTTTTATTGTATAAAGTAAAAGTCCTCTCGTGAAAACGGGAGGACTTTTTTTTGCTACTTAATTATTATAATATTTTCGCTGCCAAATCTCGGTATTGAAATTTTTACCTACCATAAAGAAGAAATATCCTAAAATTGCAAATATGGATTTGAAGGTAAACAAGAAAATAATTACAGGTGCTAACGGCACAGATTTACTTAAATTACTTTGTGGTATTACAAGTGTTACCAATACACTTAAAATTACGGTAAAAATGGTGAAGTTCCGTAAACTTTTTAGTGGAAGAACCATCAGTTTTCTGAAACTATTCATTTCATCACCCCATTTATGAATTAAATAGTAATAATTATTCCCTATAGGCACAAATAACAAGGGATCGTCATAATTAACCAAATGAAACGCTTTACTCGGAGCAACAATTTTAAAACCACTCAAGTTAGTTTGATGTTCTTTTTCAAGATTTTTAATCTTGCTAATTGCTTCCTCTGGAATAGTGTTTTTAAATAAGTTACTATCTAAAAAGCGCAAACGATAATCAACACAAATCTTTTCAATATGACTTAAATGATAGATGTTTTCAGTCTTTAGCAAATCAAAAACAAGCGCGTTTTCTGCCTTACTTGGATTTTTTGTGGATAACTTATTAGAAATTTCAGTTCTAGAATTTTCGTCATCATTCAGGATTTTTTCAACCTGTAATAATAAATCACTATTCTTCTCATTGTCCCTGAAGGACCTTAGTTTCAATTCAAGATCTATTTTTTTCATGGCAAAAGTTTTTTTTACGAAATTAAAAAAATAGTATTTGATATGTAATTAATTTATAATGTTTAACAATTGTTCATATAAAAAAAGCTCGAATTACTTCGAGCCTATTAATTGAGTGTAATAAAATATCAAGGAAAAATAATTTATCTTATTACTGCACCTGTTTCAGAGTGCAAATTCTTTTGTAACTTTTGCATGATTTTATCAATTTGTTCGTCTGTCAATGTTTTTGAATTGTCTTGTAAAATAAAACTAATTGCATATGATTTTTTTCCCTCAGGAAGATTTTTTCCCTCATAAACATCAAACAGATTTATATCTTTCAATAAAGATTTTTCGGTTTGCCTAGCAATTTGGTAAACAGTTTCAAAAGCAATGGAGTTGTCAACTAACAACGCCAAGTCTCGTCTCACTTCAGGATATTTTGGGATATCTTGAAATTTAATTTTTGTTGTAATTATTTTTAGAACTTCGGTCCAGTCAAAGTCGGCATAAAACACATCTTGTTTGATATCAAAATGTTTCAAAACAGATTTTTTAACAGTGCCAAATTCAACCAATGTAGTATTTCCTGAAACGATTGCAATACCTTCTGAAAAAATATCGTTTAAAGCAGGTTTGTTCTGTACTTTGCAAATTCCTAATCGAGCAAAAATAGCATCGATATATCCTTTAAACAAAAAAAAGTCAGATGGCTTTTGAGAAGTGGTCCAGCTTTCTTCCATTCTATTCCCTGTCATAAAAAGCGTTAAGTGCTTTTGTTCTTTATAACCTGATGGTAACTTTTGATAGGTTTTTCCAAATTCGAATAATTTTAAATCATTATTTCGGCGGTTGATATTATAAGAAACAGCTTCCAAACCTGAAAATAGTAGCGACTGACGAAGTGCGGATAAATCGTTACTTAAAGGGTTTAACATCAAAACATTATGCTCTTCTTGAAGCATTTCCGATAAATGGATATACTCTGGCGATGTTAATGAGTTTGCCATCATTTCATGAAGACCTAAACTGTTTAGTTGTGTAGCAATGATATTTTGAACCTTATAATCTTCAGTTCTGGCAGAATTTGAGACAGTAGCATTTAGCTTTTTTGTAAAGTTAATGTTGTTATAACCATAAACCCTCAATATTTCCTCAATTACATCAATTTCTCGTTGCACATCAACTCGATATGAAGGAATAATTAATCCTAAACCAGCATCGGAAACAGTAGTTACTTTAATATCGAGCGAAGCTAATATCTTTTTAATAGTTTCTTTTGGTAATTCTTGCCCAATAAGTTTATAAGCTTTTTCAAAATTTAAAAACACGGGAAAATCCTCAATCTTTTTCGGATAAATATCAATAATATCCGAAGTAATTTCACCACCAGCAACTTCTTTAATTAGCAATGCGGCGCGTTTCAATGCAAATTCGGTAATATTTGGGTCAATTCCTCGTTCAAAACGGAATGACGCATCAGTGTTCAAGCCGTGGCGTTTGGCTGTTTTACGAATTGAAATAGGATTGAAATAAGCACTTTCTAAGAAAATAGAATTAGTAGTTTCTGAAACTCCCGAACTTTTACCACCAAAAACGCCTGCTATGCACAAAGGTCCTTTTTCATCACAAATCATTAAATCGTCTGAACTCAGACTTCTTTCAACATCATCAAGTGTGGTAAATTTTGTTCCTTCTGCTAACGTTTTAATTGTAATTTTTCCATTTATTTTTGCCGCGTCAAAGGCATGCAATGGTTGACCTAAATCGTGTAAAATATAATTGGTTACGTCTACAATATTATTTTTTGGTGTTAAACCAATAGCTTTTAATCGATTTTGTAGCCAAGAAGGAGATGGTTTTACTGTAATTCCTGAAAGCGTTACACCACAGTATCTCGGCGCAAGTTTCTGGTCTTTTACGTCAACATCTATTTTTAGAATTCTTTTATCAATTCTAAAAGTACTAACGGATGGAGTTATTAACTCGATATTGCTGTTTTTTTGCAACAAACTGGCACGTAAATCACGTGCAACTCCATAGTGTGACATCGCATCAGCTCTATTGGGTGTTAACCCAATTTCGAATACTTCGTCATTCTCGATATTAAATACTTTTGCACATGGAGTCCCGGGTTTTAGTTTTTCGTCCAAAATCATGATGCCTTCATGGCTTGAGCCAAGACCAAGTTCATCTTCCGCACAAATCATCCCATGACTTTCTTGCCCGCGAATTTTTCCTTTTTTGATTTCAAATTCAATTCCGTCTTTATCAAACAACTTTGTTCCAATGGTCGCAACAGGTACTTTTTGTCCTGCTGCTACATTATTTGCTCCACAAACAATTTGCACCGGATTTCCATCACCTAAATCAACTGTAGTCACTTTCAATCTATCAGCATCAGGATGTTTTTCGCAAGTTAAAACATGACCAACCACAACTCCTGCTAAACCGCCACGAACAGATTGATAATTAGAAACGACTTCAACTTCCAAACCTAAATCGGTCAGTATAGCAGCAGTTTCTTCTGATTTTAAATCTATTTTAATAAATTGTTTTAACCAATTGTATGAAATCTTCATTTTCGATTTTTTATAAGTTTGCAAAGATAGTTATAATCAAAAAATATAGCAATTGATGCGCCGGAAAATATGCTTTTTTTTACCGCTACAAGCTCATAACAATTCTATAATTGAAAGGTAATGTTTTATGGATTGCTGTTGGCGAATTAACGCAATTTAACAACACCAGAAGAGGTAACCGTTGAATTTTAAAAACTCATATTTCCCGCTAGCTCTTTCAAAGCGATTTCAGATAGTTTAGCTTGAAATTGCGCATTGCTAGAACGCACTTTTGCATTTATAAAGTTTAGTTGTGCCGTTCTAAATTCTATTGTAGTGATGGTGCCAATCCGAAATTTATCAACTGTGATGTTTAAGTTTTGCTTAGCGATTGCCTCATTTTTTTCTTCTAATTGAATTAAATCGATGTTAGTCAAATAGGTTTGAAATGCAATATTTAGTTCTGAGTGCAATAGCTGACTTTGTTCTTCTATAGCGATTTTAGCATTTTCTACTCTAATCTTCGCAATTTTTTCATTGCGGTTTTGCGCAAATCCATCAAAAACATTTAACGAAGCTCGAAATCCATAAGTTAGACCTTGTGCTATAAATTGAGAGGTAAATCCCAAACTCGATTGGTTATCTAGAAAATTATATCCTGTATTCACGTTTAAAACAGGATAACGGTTTCCTTTTACTTGTTTCAATTCTAATTCGGAAACTCGTTTATTGATAATTTCAGCTTGCAGTTGCGGATTTTGTTTATCAGCCAGAGAAATTAACTCGTTTAAAATTAATTTATCATCAACGGATACTTTATCAACAACTTTGAAGTCGATGCTGGCTTCTCTTGCTAAAATTTGGTTCAAAATGATTTTTTGGTTGGTATAAGTTTCCTTTTGTCGCAACAACGTTACCCTATCAGTATTTAAATCGACTTGTGCATTTAAGACTTCTAATTTCGATGCTTTACCAATATTGAAACGATTTTGTGCCAATGTTAAACGTTGTGTAGAAATTGCAATCGTCGTGTCGAGAGCAGCTAACTGTTGTTGTTGCTGAACTAAATCATAGTAAACTGCATTTACGGCACTTATTCTCTGGATAATTACTCGTTTTAAATTTGCTTCACCAAGTTTTTGTAACTCTTTTAGTTGGTCTAGTCGAGCAAACATTCTAAAACCATCAAAAACAGTCCAATCAAGACCAACGCCATAAGTTAAAGTATTATTTCTAGCGTTATCTAATGTATTAATAGTTCCGTCTTGTCTAATTTGTGTACTATTTTGAACGCTATTAGCATCAGCTAGTGTTGCATTAATTCGAGGTAACATTCCCGCATTTCCTATGGCAACATTGGTTTTGTCGATAGTTAAATTATTCGATGCTATTTTTATTTCAAAATTATTTTCTAATGCTATTTTTATTGCATTTTCTAGGGTTAAAACTTCTTGCGCAGTTGTTTCTAAAATGCAAAATAGGCATAGGAATAAGTTCCAAAAATAAAATGTATAATTTCTGTTTTTTACCACTAATTTACGCATAGTATTTGGGAACATATAATTAATTAAGCTCACTTTCATACTCTTTAATATGATCAAATTCGGGATAATGTTTTCTTGCTTTGGACCACATTAAATACAAAGCTGGTATTATAAACAGGGTTAAAACCAGCGAAAATATTGTTCCTCCAACAATTACAACACCCATTCCCATTCTGCTGGCTGATGCTGCACCAATAGACATTGCAATAGGCAAAGCACCCAACGAAATCGCCAAACTTGTCATTAAAATAGGTCGTAGCCTAGCTTCTGATGCTTCTAGAATGGCTTCTAACTTTGGTTTTCCCTGTTCTCTCAATTGGTTGGCAAATTCAACAATCAAAATTCCGTTCTTAGTCACTAGTCCAATAAGCATAACAGTACCAATTTGACTGAAAATATTCCATGTTTGACCAAATAACCAAAGCGAAAATAATGCACCAGCAACTGCCATTGGCACAGTTAAAATAATTATAAAAGGGTCAATGAAACTTTCAAATTGTGCGGCCAAAATCAAAAATATAAGTAATAATGCTAAACCAAATGCAAATGAAGTATTGGAACTACTCTCAACAAAATCTCGAGATTCTCCGCCTAAATCCGTAGTAAAAGTATCATCTAATATTTTTGATTTTATGTCATTCATGGCATCAATTCCATCGCTAATACTTTTTCCAGGTGCTAAGCCAGCAGAAACGGTTGCTGACATATAGCGATTATTATGAAATAGTTGTGGTGGATTACTTTTCTCTTTAATTGTAACCACGTTATCCATTTGGATTAAATCTCCTTTATTATTTTTAACAAACATGGAAGTCAAATCGAGTGGTGTTGAACGATCCTTTTGGTCATATTGTCCGATAACTTGGTACTGCTTGCCGTTTTGCATAAAGTAACCAAAACGCTGACCGCTTAATGAAAGCTGTAATGTTTGTGCAATGTCTAAAACCGAAATACCTAAACTCTCTGCCTTTTCTCTGTTTATTGAAATGTTGATTTCGGGTTTGTTGAATTTTAAATTTACATCAGAGGTGGAAAAAGTTTCGTTCTTTGAAACTTCATCCATAAATAGCGGTATTTTTTCCTCCAATTTTTCAAAATTTGGCGCTTGAATTATGTACTGAATAGGCAAACCACCGCGTCTATTTACAGATATTGTAGGTTGTTCTGTAACCGATATTTTAGCTTCAGAATATTGACTGGTCCATTTGGTTAATTTTTCGGCTATTTCTTTTTGCGAACGTTCTCTGTTTTCAGGTTCTTTTAATGAAATTCTTATAAAGCCGTTATTTGCTGACGCCGCCAAAAATCCGGGAGAAGTTATAACTAACGCTACTTTTTTCTCAGGAATTGAGTCATCAAGTAACCTTGATACTTCTTGCATAAAACGATCGGTATATTCATAGGTTGAACCTTCTGCAGTATTCACTCGCATTGTTAGTGCACTTCTATCGTCATAAGGTGCTGTTTCTTTTTGTAATACATTAAAAAATAAGTAGATTAATCCAAAACAAGCAATCAAAATAGGGAAGCTTAGCCATTTTTTCTTCATAAAACTTTCAAGTGAGCTGGCGTAACTTTGATTTAATTTGACAAAAAACGGTTCGGTTTTTAAATAGAAAGTAGACTTCTTTTGTTCTCCACTATTCATTAAATAGGCATTTAACATAGGAGTTAAAGTAAGAGAAACAAAAGCGGATATCAAAACCGCAGCACCAATAACGACTCCAAATTCTCTAAACAATCTGCCTACAAATCCTTCAAGAAAAATAACAGGAAGAAAAACTGCTGCGAGTGTTATGGATATAGAAATCACGGCAAAAAATATCTCATTCGAACCTTTAATTGCTGCTTCGATAGGTGTCATTCCTTCTTCTACTTTTTTGAAAATATTTTCGGTAACAACAATTCCGTCATCCACCACTAATCCTGTTGCTAAAACAATGGCAAGTAATGTCAGTACATTTATAGAAAAACCAAAAAGCCACATGATAAAAAACGTAGCAATCAACGAAACAGGGATATCAATTAATGGTCTGAACGCAATTGCCCAATCTCTAAAAAATAGAAAGATGATTAAAATTACGAGTAATACTGATATAGTTAAGGTTTCTGCTACTTCAATTACTGATTTTTTTACAAAAAAAGTAGTGTCTAACGCAATGTTTAACTTGATATCTTTGGGCAAATCTTTTTTAAGTTTTTCAAATTCTTTATAAAATTCTTCTGAAATATCTAAATAATTTGCACCTGGAAGTGGAACAATCGCAACACCAACCAATGGCAAACCTGATTGTGTCATTTTGGTTTCTAAATTTTCAGGACCTAATGCAGCATAGCCAATATCGCTAAATCGTACAATCTTTTCACCATCTGTACGAATGATAATATTGTTAAACTCCTCAGCATTGGAAAGATTTCCGATGGTTTTAACAGTAAGTTCCGTGTTGGCTCCAGTTATTTTTCCCGATGGCAATTCAACATTTTGTTTTTTTAATGCATCTCTAACTTCCGAAACGGTACAACCATATGAGGCCAATTTTATTGGATCTATCCATAACCGCATCGCGTATCGTTTTTGTCCCCAAATTTGAACACCACTAACTCCTGGTATTGTTTCAAGACGTTGCGCAATTACATTTTCAGCAAAATCACTCAACTCTAATGGATTTCTTGTATCGCTTTGAACGGTCATCGATATGATAGCATCGCCATTAGCATCAGCTTTTGAAACAACTGGCGGTGCATCAATATCTTGAGGCAAAATTCTGATGGCTTGCGATACTTTATCTCTGACATCATTAGCTGCTTCTTCTAAATTTTTATCAAGATTGAATTCAATGGTAATGTTACTGTTTCCCTGTGTGCTTGAAGAAGTTACGTTTCTAATTCCATCAATAGAATTAATTGCTTTTTCTAGTGGTTCTGTAATTTGCGACTCAATGATATCTGCATTAGCTCCTGTATAACTTGTTCGTATCGATACTTGTGCCGGATCGATAGAAGGATATTCTCTCACGCCAAGAAAAGTATAGCCAATTATCCCAAATAATACAATAAGTAAATTGATGACAATGGTAAAAACAGGTCTTCTAATGCTAGTGGTTGATAAACTCATTTGTAGTTAAATTTCGGATTTCAATAGTAGAAATCTTAGAATTCTATTATTTAATTTTTACCTCAATTGGTGTTTCCTCTTTTAAAGACATTACACCGCTTGTCAATACAGTATCGCCTTCTTTCAAACCTGACAACACTAAAACAGTAGCGCTTGTTCTGTTTGAAGTCTCAATTTTTACTTCTTTGGCTTTACCGTTGTTGGCAATAAATACTTTCTTTCCGTCTTGTACCGGAATTACAGCTTCTGTTGGAATTACAATCGCATCTTTGATATTTTCTAATGGTAATGTTACGTTAGAAAAAGTTCCAGGCAATAATTTTCCATCCTTGTTTTCTGCAACAGCACGCACTTGTAACGTTCTTGTAGCTACTTGAACTTCGGGTTCTATTGCGTATACTTTGGCCTGATATTTTTGAACTGAACCAGCAACTGTAAAACTTATACTAGAGTTTGGTTTTATTTGATTGGCATATTTTTCGGGAATCGAAAAAGTAATTTTTAGTGTACTTATATTGACCAATCGTGTTACCAAAAGGTTAGGAGTAATAAATGTTCCAGGTGAAATAGCTCGCAATCCTATTTTCCCCGAAAAAGGCGCTTTTACGACTGTTTTAGTGATTTGCGCTTGAATGAGTTGTACTTGTGCTTGTGCCATTTTGAATTCGGCTCGTGCTACGTCATACTCTTCTTGGCTAATTGCTTCTTTTTGAAGTAATAATTTTGCTCTTCTTTCATTTTCAGAAGCTAATTCTTGCTTGGTTTTGGCTTGGGTTAATTGTGCTCGAAGTTCTGTATCATTGACTTTAAAAAGCAGTTGACCTTTGTTAACAGTACTACCTTCCTTAAAATAAATTCCTTCAACAAGTCCTGAAATTTCACTTCTTATTTCAACTTGTTCATTGGCTTCAATCGAACCTGAAAGTGTAATCGTATTATCGAATTCTTCCGATTTTACAATAACAGCAGTGACAGGTATGGAGTTATTTTTACTTTCTTTTCCTTTAAACTCGCCGTTTTTGTTTTGGTTTGTTGTTATTCTATAGCCAATAAAACTTCCAAGTCCGATGATAAGTAATAAATAGACGATATGTTTTATTTTCATAAGTTTTGATTTGAATGCATACAAATAAGATGCTAAAAGCATTGGCGTTGCAAATGTAAATTATAAGATCGGGTTCGCCTTAACAGTTGGTTTTTATTTAACGTTTGTAGGTACAAATGTCGTAAATTCAACTGATATAATTCCAAATGTTTTTCTTTTTAGTGAGCTCGATAAATACGTTTCGTAACGTTTGATGTTCGGGCAATGACATCGAAGAGTCTTTTTTTAACAATTTTATAGCTTCATTTCGAGCAACGACTAATATGTCTTTGTCTTTTACCAAATCGGCTATTTGTAAATTTAAAACACCGCTTTGTTGTTTTCCCATGATATCACCAGGACCGCGAAGTTTTAAATCGACTTCGGCAATTTCGAAACCGTCATTGGTTTTACACATGGTTTCCAATCTTATTTTACTTTCGTTGGAAAGTTTGTGAGAAGTCATTAAAATACAATAACTCTGTTCAGCGCCACGACCAACGCGACCACGCAATTGATGCAATTGGGACAAACCAAAACGTTCAGCACTTTCGATAATCATTACGCTGGCATTAGGAACATTTACACCAACTTCAATTACTGTTGTTGCCACCATAATATTGGTTTTTCCTTCGGCGAAGCGTTTCATTTCAGAATCCTTTTCGGCTGGTTTCATTTTCCCGTGAACTATGGAAATACTATAGTTTGGTAGTGGAAAATCTCTGGAAATGCTTTCATAACCATCCATTAAATCTTTATAATCCATCGTTTCACTTTCCTGAATTAACGGATAAACTATATAAATTTGTCTGCCTTTGGCAATTTCATCTTTTATAAATTTCCAAACTTTCAATCGGTTACTGTCATAGCGATGAACGGTTTGAATGGGTTTTCGTCCTGGTGGCAATTCATCAATAACTGAAACATCTAAATCACCATACAAACTCATGGCTAATGTTCGCGGAATTGGCGTTGCCGTCATTACAAGTACATGTGGCGGAATTTCATTCTTTTTCCACAATTTTGAACGTTGTTCGACACCAAAACGATGTTGCTCATCAATAATTGCTAATCCTAAATTTTGAAACTGCACTTTGTCTTCCAATAAAGCATGTGTTCCGATAAGAATATGTAAACTGCCATTTTCTAATTCTTCATGAATGATTTTCCTTTCTGAAGTTTTCGTTGAACCCGTTAGAATTTTTATATTGATATTTAAATCTTTGGCTAATTCAGTCAATCCGTTAAAATGTTGATTGGCTAAAATTTCGGTTGGCGCCATTAAGCAACTTTGAAAGCCGTTGTCTAAAGCGATTAGCATTGCCATTAATGCTACAATCGTTTTTCCCGAACCAACATCGCCTTGAAGTAATCTATTCATTTGGGCATTGGTTCCCATATCGTTTCGAATTTCTTTCAACACTTTTTTCTGCGCATTGGTTAGTTCAAAAGGCAAATGATTTTTGTAAAAATTATTGAAATTTTCTCCAATTACGGTAAACGGATGACCTTTGATTTTATGTTTTCGAACTAAATTTTTGGTGATTAATTGAAGTTGAATAAAAAATAATTCTTCAAACTTCAATCGGAATTGTGCTTTCGCTAAAAGTTCGGGACTTTTTGGAAAATGAATGTTAAATAAAGCTGCGTTTTTCGGAATTAATTTTAATTCATCCAAAAGATATTGCGGCAACGTTTCCGTGAATTTTGCTTGCGTTTCAAGAAACAATTGCTGCATCATTTTATTCACCACCCGATTAGAAATTCCTCTATTGGTCAAAGTTTCAGTTGATGGATAAACGGGTTGCAATGCCGAACGTAAACTTTGTTCGTGTTCGCTAAGCAATTCCATTTCAGGATGTGCCATATTGTATTGACCATTGAACGATGTTACTTTTCCGAAAATAACATAAGGAATATTGATTTTCAAACTTTCTCTAATCCATTTATGACCTTGAAACCAAACGAGTTCCATTTCGCCAGTTTCATCAACAAAAGTGGCTACTAAACGTTTTTTGGCTTTGCCGAATTCTACTGTTTTAACATTTATAATTTTACCAACAATTTGTACTTCCGCAGGATTATTGTTGAGTTCATTAATTTTATAATAACGCGTTCTGTCGATGTAACGATTAGGATAAAAATTAATCAAATCTTCATAGCGATGAATGCCCAATTCTTTGCGCAACAGTTCGCCACGTTGCGGACCAACGCCTTTTAGGTATTCGATAGAAGTAAGAAGAAGTTGATTGGACATTTCAATTTTAATAGTAACTGCAAATTAAAAATGCAATAATTTTCGGTGTAGCGAAGATAGGTTTTTAATCTAAATTTATAAAAACTCTGTGTATCTTTGTTCATCTCTGTGTAACTCCGTGAAATAATTATGCGCTATTTAATTTTTTTATTAGTTTTTTCTTTCTCATTTTCACAGCAAACACAACAAGTTGATTTTAAAACTGTGAAAGGAAAAATTTCAATTGATGTCAATCAAAAGAAAGTTTTTGGAACTGTCAATTATGTTTTTGAAGTAAAAGCAAATATCGATACGATTAAAATTGATGCACAGAAAATGACTTTTTCGGATGTTAAAATCAATAAAAAATCAGTTAAATTTTCCAATTCAGGAAAGACATTAAACTTGTTTGAAGGTTTTAAAAAAGGAAAAAACACAGTCACTTTTTATTACGAAGCTTTTCCAAAACAAACGATGTATTTTAATGGAAATTTTGATTGTGATGATGATTCTTGTTATAACAATAGTCAAATATGGACGCAAGGTCAAGGCAAATATACAAGCCATTGGTTTCCGAGTTTTGATGATGTAAATGAAAAAGTGATTTTTAATATGAAAATTTCATTTTTTAGTAATTATAATGTAATCTCGAATGGTTTTTTGAAGAAGGTTGTTCCTCATAAAGTTACGAACGGTGCATATAAAGTTTGGTATTATGAAATGAAAAAGCCAATGAGTTCCTATCTTTTGGCATTAGTTATTGGCGATTTTTATAATAAAATTATCGCTTCCAAGTCGGGAATTCCGTTGCAGTTTTTTATTCAACCGAAAGACACATTAAAATTTGAACCAACGTATCGTCATTCGAAACAAATATTCGATTATTTGGAGAAAGAAATTGGTTTTGACTATCCGTGGAAATTATACAAACAAGTTCCGGTGGAAGATTTTCTTTATGCCGGAATGGAAAATACAACTTGTACTGTTTTCGCGCAAGATTTTGTAGTTGACGAAATCGGTTTTAACGATAGAAATTACATTAACGTCAATGCGCACGAATTAGCCCATCAATGGTTTGGTAATTTAGTTACAGCAAAATCTGGAAAACACCATTGGTTACAAGAAGGTTTTGCAACGTATTATGCGTTATTGGCTGAAAAAGAAATTTTTGGCGACGATTATTTCAATCATCAATTGTATCGAAATTCTTTGCAATTGCGAAATGCCGCCAAAACCGATACTATTCCAGTGATGAATGAAAAAGCGAGTTCATTGTCATTCTATCAAAAAGGTGCTTGGGCTTTGCATTATATGAGAGAAAAAATAGGAGCGAAGTTGTTTCAAAAAGCGGTTCAGAATTATTTGAAAAAATACCAATTCAAAAACGTTGAAACCAGCAATTTTTTAGCAGAAGTTAAAAATTTGGTACCTAATTTTGATACCGTTGCTTTTCAGAAAATATGGCTTGAGGATTATCATTTCCCAAATGAAATTGCCACTGAAATCTTGCGAAAAAGTTCGTTTATGAAAACATTTTTTGACCTACAACAACTGCGAAAAAAATCTTTTGTAGAAAATAAAAACAAGTTTTCAGAATTACTTCAATCAGATTTGTTTTACCCAATTAAGACTGAAATCATTTACCAAATTAAAGATGTTAAATTTGCAGATAAAAAGGAACTTTTAGAATTAGCGTTGCAAACCAATGATGTAAAAGTGCGTCAATCAGTTGCTGAATTTATGGATGAAATTCCGTTAGAATTCAAGTCAAAATATGAAACGTTGCTTGATGATAATTCTTATGATACTAAAGAAATAGCGTTGATAAAATTATGTAATTCATTCCCTGAAAGTCAAGCGATTTATCTAGAAAAAGCTAAAAATTGGTATGGAAATAATGATTTAGGTTTGCGCGTCACTTTTTTACTTTTAACTCAAATATCATCGGTTTTTGATGAAAATCAGAAACAAGAATATTTAAATGAATTAGTCGATTATACTTCTTCAAAAAATGAAAGTTCAGTGAGACAAAATGCTTTCAGTGCTGTTTTTCAAGCCAAACAACCTATTGATAATGAAGTTTTAAAAAACCTTGTCAATGCCACTTCACATCATAAATGGCAAATGACCAAATTTGCTCGTGACTCAATAAGAAATTTGTTAAAATCACCTGAATATCGCGCAAAGTTTGAAAGTTTATTATTAAATTTAAAAAATGAAGAAAAATCGCAGTTGAGCAAACTTTTAAATGAAAAGTAATGAGAGCTTTAGTAATTTCTGGTGGCGGAAGTAAAGGCGCATTTGCTGGTGGTGTTGCTCAATATTTGATGCAAGAAAACGGCTGTAAATATGACATTCTCATCGGAAGTTCAACAGGAAGTTTGCTAATTCCGCATTTGGCTTTGGGCGAAGTCAACAAGATTTACACTATTTATTCTAATGTGAATATGCGAAGTATTTTCGATATTAGTCCCTTTGTTGTAAAAAATAAAAATACACCAAACGAAACCGTTTCTATTAATCACCTTAACGTTTTTAAACAGTTTTTGAAAGGAAAACGAACTTTTGGCGAAAGCCATAAATTATTAGAATACATCAAAGAAAATTTTACTGTCGCTGAATTTGTACTGTTAAAATCAACGGCTTGCGAGGTTGTGGTAACCGTTACTAATCTCACAAAAAACGAAGTGGAATACAAGTCGATAAAAGATTTTGATTATGATGATTTCTGTGAATGGATTTGGATTTCTTGCAACTACATTCCGTTTATGAGTTTAGCAACTAAAAATGGTTTTGAATATGGCGATGGCGGATTTTCGAGTTTAGTCCCAATTCGTGAAGCGATTAATCGTGGCGCAACCGAAGTTGATGTGGTTATTCTTGAAACCGAAGTACAGATTCAACCGAGAAAAATTGGCAAAAATCCTTTTTCGCTCATGATTGATTTATTCCAAACATTACTCACTCAAGTTGAAAAACATAACATCACTATTGGGAAATTAGCGGCTAAAAACAAAAATGTAAAACTCAATTTATATTACACACCAACGCAACTAACGGACAATGCTTTGATTTTTAATCATGAAAGAATGAAAGATTGGTGGCACAAAGGTTATGAATATGCTCAAAACAAAAGTGAATTAATGAGCGATAATTTGCAGTAATTGTAAAACTTTTATTAGTTTTAGCTTTCAAAAATAAAAGCCATGTTAATAAAAGTTTTCGGAAGTGCTGTTTTTGGTGTTGAAGCAACAACAATAACCGTTGAAGTAAATATAGATAAAGGTGTTGGTTATCATTTAGTTGGATTGCCTGATAATGCTATTAAAGAAAGTAGTTACCGAATTGCAGCTGCGTTAAAAAACAACGGTTATTCTCTTCCTGTAAAAAAAATTACCATAAACATGGCGCCAGCCGATTTAAGAAAAGAAGGTTCTGCTTATGATTTAACGCTTGCCGTTGGTATTCTTGCGGCTTCTGGACAAATCAAAGCGGATGAAGTTGCCAACTATTTAATCATGGGCGAATTATCGCTTGATGGTGGATTGCAACCCATAAAAGGCGCTTTGTCAATTGCAATTAAAGCCAAAGAAGAAGGTTTTAAAGGTTTTTTTCTACCAATTCAGAATGTAAAAGAAGCGGCAATTGTTACTGGATTAGATGTTTATGGTGTTGAAAATGTAACCCAAGTGATTGATTTTTTTGATGGAAAAGGAACCATTGAACCTACGGTAATAAATACACGAGATGAATTTTATAAAACTTTAGATTTTCCTGAATTTGATTTTTCTGATGTCAAAGGGCAAGAAAGTATTAAACGATGTATGGAAATTGCCGCAGCTGGCGGACATAATATTATTTTGATTGGTCCACCAGGCTCAGGAAAAACAATGCTAGCCAAACGATTACCAAGTATTTTACCACCAATGACGTTGCGAGAAGCACTCGAAACTACAAAAATTCACAGTGTAGCGGGGAAAATTAAAGATGCTGGTTTAATGAATCAACGACCTTTTCGTTCACCACATCACACAGCAAGTTCCGTTTCATTAGTTGGCGGCGGAAGTTATCCACAACCCGGAGAAATTTCGTTGGCACATAATGGTGTTTTATTTTTAGACGAGTTACCTGAATTCAAGCGTGAAGTTCTTGAAGTCATGCGTCAACCATTGGAAGATAGAGAAGTTACGATTTCTAGAGCCAAATTTACGATTACTTATCCGTCGTCATTTATGCTAGTCGCCAGTATGAATCCAAGTCCTGGTGGCTATTTTAACGATTTAGATGCGCCAGTAAGTTCGTCGCCAGCCGAAATGCAACGTTATTTAAGTAAAATTTCGGGACCATTATTGGACAGAATTGACATTCATATTGAAGTCACGCCAGTTCCATTTGAAAAATTAACAGAAACTCGACCAGCAGAAAGTAGCGTTTCGATTAGAGAACGAGTTACAAAAGCGAGAGAAATTCAATCCATTCGATTTGAAAATTTTGAAGGGATTCATTACAATGCACAAATGGGAACAAAGCAAATTCGAGAATTTTGTGTGCTAGATGAAACTTCGTTACAGTTATTGAAAACCGCTATGGAACGATTAAATCTTTCTGCTCGCGCTTATGATAGAATTTTAAAAGTTTCGAGAACTATTGCTGATTTAGAACAATCAGAAACTGTAAATTCTAATCATATTGCCGAAGCAATTCAGTATAGAAGTTTGGATAGAGATGGTTGGTTGGGTTGATTTTATCGAATTGGCTCCAGCTTTTGAATTGGCTCCAGTTTTTGAATTGGCTCCAGCTTTAGCTGGAGCATAAAAAATATAAACCCCATTTGGCTTTAGCCAAAAACCTAAAATCCCATGCCATATCTAAAAATTTACATTCATTTTGTTTGGAGTACCAAAAATCGAGAACCATTTTTGAATACAATAGACTCACGAAAAAAAGTTTGGCAACATATTAAAGAAAATGCTAAATCGAAAGGAATTTATATTGATTTTATTAATGGATACGAAGATCATTGTCATTGTCTTATTTCACTGGGAGTTAATCAAAGTGTTGATAAAATCATGCAATTGATTAAAGGAGAGTCTTCTTTTTGGATAAATAAGAATAAAGAATTATTTCCTAATTTGAATGGCAGAAAATTTGAATGGCAAGATGAATATTTTGCACTTTCTGTTTCTGAGTCAGTTTTGAATAGAGTTCGGAATTATATTAAAAATCAAGAAGAACATCATAAAAAGAAAACTTTTCAAAATGAATATGATGAGATTATTCAAAAATATAATATTCAAATTTTGAAATGAGTTTTGGCTAAAGCCACTTGATTTTGATTTGTTTTCCTCCAGCTAAAGCTGGAGGCAATTCATGCTAAAGCTGGAGGCAATTCATGCTAAAGCTGGAGGCAATTCATGCTAAAGCTGGAGGCAATTCATGCTAAAGCTGGAGGCAATTCATGCTAAAGCTGAAGGCAATTCATGCTAAAGCTGGAGGCAATTCATGCTAAAGCTGGAGGCAATTCATACTAAAGCTGGAGGCGATTCAAATTGATTACTACAATTGAAAACTGTAATATCTCGCACCAATCAAAACTGGATTTTCCTTTTCAATTTTATCCAAATAGAACTCATTTTTTGGAGCAATAACTGATTGTTTCAATTCTTTTTTATGCAAATTTTCATAAGTTGAGAAATCAATGGCTATAGCTTGTTCTAATGTTTCAAATAATTGATTTTTTTTAATTACAGATTTCCAATTTTCTTCTACAACTGCTTCAAAAACTTTTGACTTTGAACCACTTCCGTAAGCAATGAAACCAAATTTTTTATTTTCTAAATTTGAATTTTCTTTTAAATGGTAACACAAAGTCGATAGTAATCCCAAGAAAATCGAACCAGTATAAATGTTACCAATTTGTCCCGAAGCAATTTCAGAAGGCAAAATATAATGTTTCACTAAATCTAGATATTCTGAACTTTTAGCTAATACTTTTAGTTTTTCTTTCGAATTTTCACCAATTTGACTTTCCAATAATTCTGGATTTTCTTTTGCAAAAATCTCTATAAAAGTGCGTCGTCCCTGAAAACAATAGGGAAGATGCATTAGTATTGCTGACCAAGTTTCATATACTTTTCCTATTTGTTTGCTTTCTATTTTAAAATGTTCGTATGCTTCTGTAATTCTATTGATATAGCACTGATTAGAATACTGTCCGTCAAAAACAGGTTGTTCTTTGTAGATATTGATTTCATTTTCTAAAATGCCATTCCATTCAGGATTGTTTTCTGATTGAAGGATTTCTTCTTTAGAAAAATTCCTTCTAGGTTTGAAAAAATCGAAAACACCTTCGGTTGCTACGCCAACTTCATTGGAAAAACTTAAAACTTTGGGATCAGCTGTGATTAACATCGCAATTGATCCTGCACCTTGTGTGTATTCGCCTGAAGAATTTAAGTCATATTTGGCATTATCTGAGGCAATGACAATCGCTTTTTTGGTTGGATTTAATCGAATGAAATCCAAACAATTTTGCAACGCATCAACCGCACCAATACAAGCAAATGTCAAATCGACCACATCACAGTTTTTAAAACTTCTTGTGCCAAATATTTGTTCCAAGTTGGATAAAACATAGGAACCAACTGGTTTGGAACTATCAACACCGCTCTCGGTTCCAATGTAAATTCGATTGATTTCAGATGGATTTAGATTTTCTTGTTGAATTAGTTTCAAAGCTGCATTTGATGCCATTGTCACTACATCTTGATGCAAATCGAGAAAACTCATTTTGTGCAAACCTAAACCCTTAATGAGTTTGTCAGCTTCAATGTTTCTGTTTTCAGCTAATGTATTTATGGGTAAATATATTTTTGGTATGTCAAAGGCAATACTATCAATTCCTACTTTCATTTTCACTATTTTAGAAATACAAAATTAAAAAAGGCAATCTCAATTCTACTTGAAATTACCTTTAAAATAGTGATAGTAAACACTTTTTATGATATCATCAAAAAAATACTTTTATAATTTGAATATTGTTAGTTTTTAATAGGATATATGTGTAAATCTAATTTAATAATGCTGAAAAGGTGTCACCTTGTTTAATGTCTCCTGTTTTATAACCTTTCATGAACCATTCCATTCGTTGTTCAGATGAACCATGAGTAAACGATTCTTGGTTTACATGACCTTGCATTTTAGTTTGAATAGCATCATCTCCAACGGCATTGGCAGCACTCAGCGCTTCTTCAATATCACCTTCTTCTAAAAGATTTTTATTATAATGTGCCCAAACTCCAGCATAAAAATCGGCTTGTAATTCCAAGCATACTGATAACTTATTGGCTTCTGCTTCAAGTTTTTGTGCTTGAAGTTTGCGCACTTTTCCTGATGTTCCAAGAATAGTTTGTAAATGATGTCCAACTTCGTGGGCTATTACATAAGCAATGGCAAAATCGCCACCTTTGGCACCAAAACGAGTTTTTAATTCTTCAAAAAAGCGTAAGTCCATATATACTTTTTTGTCAGCTGGACAATAAAACGGACCAGATGCTGATGTAGCACTGCCACAAGCCGTATTGACACCATCGTCAAAAAGCACCATGCCAGGTTCTTCGTATTGCATATTGTTTTCATTAAATAACTTTGTCCATGTTTCATTATTATAGACAAAGCAAGCTTCAGAAAAGTCACCCAATTCTTTTTCTTCGGCTGTAAGTTCGCGAGTTTTTGTAGGTTCGGTTTGTTGCTGGTTGCCTTGAGTTTGTTCTAGTATATTGCCAATAGTTTGTCCAGTTTCGCCGCCAAACATGTTTAACAATAAAATTATAATTCCAATAGCTCCGCCACCAAGTAATGCTTTGCCTCCGCCAGACATTCCTCTTCTGTCTTCAAAATTGCCGCTTTCTTTTCTATCCCATTTCATGATTATTCGTTTATTGGAATTAAATATTTTTTTATAGTTTCTTTTAATAATTCTTTGTCAACAGGTTTTGGAATGTAATCATTCATGCCATATTCAATGCATTTTTCTTTTTCTCCAGCCACTATTCCGGCAGTTAACGCAATGATTGGAATATCTTTTGTATTGGGAAGATTTCTGATTTCTACTGTTGCGTCATAGCCGTTCATAACAGGCATTTGTATGTCCATGAGTATTAAATCTGGAAGAATTTTTTTTACTTTTTCGACTGCTTCTTTACCATTAACAAGTTCAACTATATCGGCATTTGGTAAAATTCTCTTCACTAAAGTTTTAGCAAGTAGCATATTTATTTGATTGTCTTCGACTAAGAAAATAGTTTTCATTTCCTTGGAGATGCTATTGTTTTCGTCAATATTTTGTTCAAAAGAGTTATTATTATCCAGAATCTCCGCTTTTTCATTAGAATATTTCACCTCAAGAATAAAACTAAATTCACTTCCTTCATTTATTTCACTTTCAAGTTCTAAGTGGCTCTTCATTAAAGCTAATAATTGGTTTGAAATTGTTAGTCCAAGACCTGTACCACCAAATTTCTTAGAGATGGAATTGTCTTCTTGCGAAAAGGCATCAAATATCTTTAATTGCTTGTCTTTTCTGATTCCAATGCCAGTATCTTTCACTGAAAACTTCAATTTTAATGTTTCTTGGTCTATCTTTTCTAATAAAGTGATAGCAAAGTCAATTTTTCCTTTTTCAGTAAATTTCACAGCATTACTTAGTAAGTTGATTAAAACTTGTTTAAGGCGTACATAATCTACCCAAATATATTTTGGTACATTTTTACCTACAATTGCGTTGATTTGCAATCCTTTACTACTAGCTTCAAATTGAATTAAATCGATAACTTGACTTGATAATTCGCAGAGGCTATTTTTTTCAATATTCAACTCTACTTTACCTGACTCAATTTTAGAAAAATCTAAAATATCATTAATGACATCCATCAGCGAATTTGCAGATTGATTGATAGTGGTCATGTATTTTTTTTGAAAGTCTTCGAGTTTGGTTGACATGAGTAGTTCCGTAAATCCAATAATTCCATTGAGAGGTGTTCGAATTTCGTGACTCATATTGGCTAAAAATTCTGATTTTGCTCTGTTGGCTGACTCGGCGTAGTTTTTCGCTTTAATGGCGTTTTCTGCTTCTATTCGTTGTGTGATGTCAATAAAGATACCTACTATGAATTCAATTTTATCGTTTTTAAAAATGGGTTCACCAAATTCTTCAACCCATACATAATGGCCGTCTTTGTGAGTAATTCTATAAATTAAGTGAATTTTTTGTTTGTTATTAAACAGTTCTACTGCTTTACTTTCTACAATCTTTAAGTCATCAGGATGTACTAAATTTTTGTAATAAATTTTGTTTTGTAAAAAATCATCTTTAGGGTAACCTGTTAGCTTCTCAATTTCGTCGTTTAAATATACTTTTGACCTTTTATCGTCATATTTTGATAAATGCACTGTTCCGGGAATGTTATTAGCAAGTAAGCTAAATTTTTCCTCACTTTCTCTAATAATATCTTCATTTATATTTCGTTCAAATGCCGATGATATATTGTTTGCCAATGATTGAAGGATTGTTATTTCATCGATAGACCATTCACGTTCATTTGTAGAGTCATCAAAAACGAGAAAGCCATGGACTTTGTTTTTCACAATTATTGGTAAAAACAGAACTGATTTGATGCCCAAAGACTCAAGAAATTTTCTGGACTCGGGATCTTTGATTTTTTTTACAGTTGACGCAAAGTAAAAATCTTCTAAAACTTTGTTTAAAATATAACTAACAAGTTGTATGCTTAAATTTTGTAGTGCTTCACTAGGTTGTATGAAACCATTTTCAATAGCAATCCAACGGTGTTTTTGATAGTAAGAATTGTTTGTATCGTTTTTGGCAAAAAAAGATATTTTATCAACTTTTAAAACATTACCAATTTCATTTAAAATCCCTTTTAAAATGTCGTCAGTATTTTTATGGACTAAAAATTTGTCGATATTTTTACTAATTACTGTTAAAATTTCGCTTTTGTATGATAACTTTTTATCAGACTCAAGTAACAATTGGGACTCTTTTGCAATTGCAATTAAATCGGCAATTGAGCGAGCAAAATTGATATCTTCGTTATCCCATTCGATGATTTTGTCTACTTTTTCAAAGCATAGAATACCGACGATTTCTCCGTTAATAATTATAGGTGTATCTAATAACGATTTGATATTATATTTAGGGAAATAATCTTCGCAAAGTTCTTTTGTGATGTTATTATTATAAACGTTTGAAGCTACTATTTGATTACCAGTTTCAATATTTTGGAAGTATATTGGATACTTCTCTTTTTCTAGAAAGAAGTTTTTTTCAAAGCGGTCCGAATTAAAGTAGTACATATTTTCACAACTCATTCCTTCTGGATGATAAGACCAATAGCCAATTCTATCAATGGCACAATTGGTTCCAGCTACTTTCAGAATATTTTTTAAAATTCCGGTAAAAGTATCGTTATTAGAATAGCTTTGAGAAGTGAGTTTCTTTAAGGTTTGATTGTGTATCCTTACCTTTTTACTTCTGCTATAATGTTCAAGTTCTAGTTTTTTAATTAAAGTGATATCTCTTGCTATGGCTGAAAAACCAATTACTTCATTGTTTTCATTTTTCTTTAAAGTAACTTTTTGTGATACCCAAACCATGTCACCATCTTTTCGGATTAGAGGAAACACCAGGTCAGCATATTCATTTTTATCTAAAGGGAATTCTTTGTAGAAGTCAACAACATATTCCAGATATTCTTTTCCAACAAAGCGGTAAAAAACTTTGTTGATGATTTCATCTTTTGGTAAATCGAGTGTTTTTTCAGCAAATTGATTAACATAAGTAATATTTCCTTTTAAGTCTATTTCATAAATTAAATCGGCCGCAGATTCAATTAAACTGCGGTATTGGTCTTTCACTTTTACTTGTTCGGTAACATCTTGACCAATTCCTATTAAAATATCATCTGAATATTTTTTGTCTTTCCACTGAATATATTTGTAGTCACCATTTTTACATTTCAATTTTCTGATATAAACCCTTTCGTCTACATAATCATCGTGATAGGCCTCACCAATAAATTCTTTATCTTGGGTTAATTTCCAATATTGATCTCCAAGTACTTCTTCTGATGTATAACCTAATATATTTTCTATTGATTTGCTACAAAAAGAGACTTGTCCTTTTCTGTTTGTTGTTAGGATAATAGATGCACCGTTATTAATTACAATATCAGAGAAGCTAAATTTATTGAAGTTTTCAATGTAAGTGAGGTAATTTCCGATATGAAAAATTATGATAGCTATAAAAATACTCAATATAACTATGAAATTATTTTTTTGAACTAAATTAAAAATGTAAGCAGAAATTAATAATGTAAAAACGAGTAAGGTAAAAAACCAGTAATGCTTTATTCTTTGTGAGACAAAATAAGAAATGAAAAAAAAGAGAATAAAAATGACATAGTTTGCAAACTCGTAGGGATTAAAGTACAGAGTGTAGCATATAAAAGCGTAATAAATCAAAAAGAATGAAGCAAAAAAGGCATATATATATTTAGATATAAATGCATTTTTTGTAGAAAAAAAGTAAATCACCAGAAGAAGACTGCTTATTGTATAATTAAATACACTGTAGTTAATTGCACGTATATCAAAAAGATAAAATATGGTTTCAATTAAAGGAATTGTAAATCCAAAAAATAAGATAAAAAGCTTATACCGCTCATCATTTGTTTTGAATTCGGAATACTTTGGACTTATAAGTAACTGTTTTTGAATTGTTCTATTAATGCCAAAGTAGAGCAGTATGAAGAAAATAACAATACAGCCAAGGGCAAAATAGTTATTAAAAGTAAACAATGAGTATAATTTATTCAATGACATGTAGGTTTTATGGTGAAATTATTGGATTAAAATCAGCTTTTTATACATGATTTACACAAATATATAAAGTCTATCCACATTTTTTAAATTCTCAATTAATATTTTAGGAAAACCATTGCAAGAACTTTTTCATACTACTAAGTTTGTCACCGTAGGGTGCATACTTTACAGGCAAGTCAAGCCAATTGGCTTTTTTAACGATTGATTTTTGATGTGAAAAAATATAAAAACTCAATTTACCGTGATAGGCACCAATTCCACTATGACCAACACCACCAAAAGGCAATCGTCTATTTATTATATGACTTACTGTATCATTGATGCAACCTCCACCAAAAGAGTATTTTTCAATGCAGGTTTTCACAAAAGCTTTATTTTCACTAAAAATATAAAGCGCCAAAGGTTTTTCATATTTATTCACAATATTGCTGATATCTTCTTCTGTTTTATAACTCAAAATAGGTAAAATGGGTCCAAAAATTTCATCGGTCATAACTTGACTATTCAGTCTTGGTTCATCTAAAAGAGTAGGTGAGAGATAACAGTCGCTGGCATTGGAAGTTCCTCCAACAATAATATTTTCATTCTCAAGTAAAGAAATTTGTCTTTTCCAGTTTTTTTCGTTCACGATACGCGCAAAATCAGGAGAAGCTTCGGGATTTTCTCCAAAAGCGTTCTTAATTTCCTCCTTTAGACAATCTATAAGTCTTGGTTTTATAGCTTGATGCACAATTAAATAATCAGGAGCAATACAGGTTTGCCCAGCGTTTAAGAATTTTCCCCACACAATTCTTTTAGCCACCAATTTTGGGTTAACAGTTTCATCAACAATACAAGGACTTTTTCCACCAAGTTCTAGCGTTACAGGCGTTAGATTTTTTGCAGCAGCTTGCGCTACAATTTTGCCAACAGCTACACTTCCTGTAAAGAAAATATAATCCCAACGTTGCGACAATAACTCTTGCGAAACTTCAACGCCGCCTTCAACACACGCCACATGATTTTTATCAAATGTTTCACTAATTATTTTTGAAATAATACGTGCAGTATTTGGAGTTAATTCTGAGGGTTTTAAAACTACTTGATTTCCGGCAGCAACGGCAGCAATGAGTGGACATAACGCCAAATGATAAGGGTAATTCCACGGTGCAATAATCAATACTTTTCCAAAAGGTTCTTTATAGATATAATCAGTAGAAGGAAAATTTAAAATAGAAGGCAAAACTAGAGCTGGTTTTGCCCATTTATGAATGTTTTTGATAGTATGTTTTAATTCTGATATGATATAGCTGGTTTCTGTAGCAACAGCCTCAAAAGCTGGTTTTTTGAAATCGTCATATAAGGCTTTAATGATTTCATCTTCATGATTTTGAACAGTATTTAAAAGTTTTATCAACGATTGCTTTCTGTAATTAATATCGGTTTTAAAATTCATAGTATTGGTATTCTCATTAATAAAACTTGATTGCTACAAAAGAGCAAAACGAAATCCGGTGTAAAAATCAGCTTGCTTGCTATCGCTAGTTAAAGCAGAAAAAATAGAATTTGATCCTAAATAAAAGCCACCAAGTCTAAATCCAATGCCGATATTTGTGCCCGATATGTCATTATTACTGATTGGAATATAACTTTCAAAGAAACCTAAATTTATTCTTGGTGTTACACTTATGATATTCACAGATGTAATTTGATCATCAGCGCTGTCTTGATTCATTTTTTGTTGTAAATAGCCGGTAATGTAAACTTTGGGAACAATTTTAAAATCGCCATAGAGTGCAAACATCGTCGGAAGATTAACTCTAAAACTTGTTTGGTTGGGTTCTTGTGTTAAATAACCGTTTGCGATTAAAATGTCTTCAACATTTCTTAAATTATTTACATTATCAAATAAACCTAAGTCCAATCCTGATGGATTTTGAGGTGTTGGTTGTATATCTAAAGTATAACTTGTATTATAATTATTACTGTCTTTGAAATTCAAACTTCCAATATTTCGAATAGATGCGCCACCTTTAATTTTATATTTTGATTTACCGTCTTTCCATTGATATGTTATTCCGATATCAGTAGCCACACCATTTAATCCTCCAAAAACAGATTTTGTATAATCATCAAAATTCGAAAAACTATCGGCAAGACTCCCAGAATAGGCAATATTTAAAGTAGCAGGAGAATTTGTAGTTAAAAAGGCGCTACCGCCAACTTGTGTAATTGTTCCATCTAGTTCGCTTAAACCAAAATTAGAATAGGAACCAGGAAATAAAAATTTCAAAGTAATACCAGCATCAATTCGATGTTTATCATTTTCGAAAACAGTTCTTGCCGCAGAAAAACCAACTTCTCCATAGGAAACTCCAGCCAATCGTTGATTATCAGCAGTGCTGAGTTGTGTTATATTGATAGGTAAGTTATTATCAAAAATAGCGTTCCCAATAGTTGGATTAACATCAACTATATCGAATTTAAAGTTTGCTTTGGTAGTAATTCCAAAACCCCATTTCATAAATTTCATGGCAAAACTTGGTCCAATTATTTGACCATTTATTCGCATATTGACTGGTTCAGAACCTCTAAAAATTAACTCTTCAAGATTAGTATCCGAAGTTAAGTCGCTAAATCCAATTTTGTTATTGGCCACATCGAAACTTATTCCGTAAATGTTAACCTCAAATTTTTTAGAAAGATTTGAAAATTCTGCCGGATTCGTAACTCCATTTAAAATACCCACACGATTTGAAGTAGAAATCCCAGAAAAATGTTCCTGCGAATGACAGAATGAAAATAAAAAAAGCAACGCGACGATGATACGATTTTTCATGACTTTACATTGGTTTAAAATAATCTTGTTCTTATAACAATATAAATTTACGACTTTTTTAACAAATGTCGATAGAATACATTTTTTAAATCAAATCCCAGATTACATCTTTTGGCGTTGGTGCATAAATTGTTATACATTCCTTCGAAACTGGATGGGTAAAAACCAATTTCTTAGCATGAAGATGAATGCCACCATCAGGATTACTTCGATCAAAACCATATTTTAAATCACCTTTTATTGGACAACCCATCGCTTGAAGTTGCGCTCTAATTTGATGATGTCTTCCTGTATGAAGGTTGATTTCGAGAGCAAAATAATTGTTCAATTCTTTGATGATGGTATAATCCAAACTTGCTTTTTTGCTTTCGGGTACTTCTTTTAGATGCGCTTTTGAAGTATTATTTTTTTCGTTTCTTTTCAGAAAATGAACAAGCGTATCCGACGTTTTTGGTGGTTTATTTTTTACAATTGCCCAATACGTTTTCTGTGTTTCTCGGTTGCTGAACATCGCGTTTAGTCGTTCCAAAGCTTTGCTTGTTCGTGCAAAAACCACAATACCTGTTGTTGGTCTGTCCAATCGATGAACTACACCAAGAAAAACTTCTCCAGGTTTGTTGTATTTTGCTTTAATATATTCTTTTACAACTTCCGAAAGCGGTTTGTCACCCGTTTTATCACCTTGAACAATATCACCAACACGTTTATTGACCACTATAATGTGATTGTCTTCGTGAAGGATTTGGAGATTATCTTTGGTAGAAACTATTTTCATTTTAATTCGAACCATTAAGAAACTAAGAAAAATTAAGTCATTAAATAAATTGAAAAAATGCTTAATGAACCTTAATTTCTTAATGGTTTAATTTTTCGTTACTAATACTGTTCGCTAGAATTCGGAAAATCTTTCGATTTCACATCAGCAACATAGTTTCCAATCGCTGTCGTCATTTGTTCGTATAAATTTAAATAACGACGCAAAAATCGTGGACTAAACTCATTATTCATTCCAAGCATGTCGTGGATAACCAAAACTTGACCGTCAACGCCACCGCCAGCGCCAATCCCAATAACCGGAATAGAAATAGTTTTAGCCACTTTTTCGGCCAAAGCTGCCGGAATTTTTTCTAAAACCAACGCAAAACAACCCAACTTTTCTAGTAATTTGGCGTCTTCAATCAACTGTTCTGCTTCCGCATCTTCTTTAGCACGAACTGTATATGTTCCAAATTTATAAATCGATTGTGGCGTTAAACCCAAATGTCCCATCACGGGAATTCCGGCATTCAAAATACGCTTAATACTTTCCTTAATTTCGCTTCCGCCTTCCAGTTTTACTGCATGTCCGCCGCTTTCTTTCATAATTCTAATCGCCGAACGCAACGCTTCTTTTGGGTCACTTTGATAACTGCCAAAGGGCAAATCTACCACCACCAAAGCTCGTTCGATAGCGCGAACCACACCTGATGCATGATAAATCATTTGGTCCAGCGTTATCGGCAAGGTCGTTTCGTGACCAGCCATAACATTACTAGCCGAATCACCCACTAAAATCACATCAACACCAGCCGAATCAACAATCTTTGCCATCGTAAAATCATATGCCGTAAGCATTGAAATCTTCTCGCCATTCGCTTTCATGTCAAACAATGACTTGGTTGTAATTCTTTTGTAATCTTTTTTAGCAGTCGACATAACATTTAGTTTATAAGTCGTAAAAGTATAAAATCTATTTTTGATGCAACAAAAATCAACCCAAGAATGTGAAATTATACTACTTTTGTCAAAACTGATTTTGGAGCGAATCGTTTGAGCTATTTAAAAGCCATTTTCCTGCTTTTCGCGCTACACGGTAGCTAGCTTCAATCAGGGCTAAAACCGAAACCATTTGAATTTCAGTAAACTTTGCGAATTCGCTTTGCGAACTTTGCGGTTAAAAATAAAAATATGCCAAAAATATTAATCATCGAAGACGAAGCCGCCATCAGAAGAGTTTTAACCAAAATCCTTTCTGAAGAAAGCAGCACGTATCAAGTTGAAGAAGCCGAAGAGGGCATTCAAGGACTTGAAAAAATAAAAAACAACGACTACGATTTAGTAATCTGCGACATCAAAATGCCAAAAATGGATGGCGTCGAACTATTAGAAGAAGTCAAAAAAATAAAACCCGAAATTCCCATGGTGATGATTTCTGGTCACGGCGATATGGAAACTGCCATCCAAACCATGCGGCTTGGTGCATTCGATTATATATCAAAACCACCCGATTTGAATAGATTATTGAATACTGTTCGCAATGCCTTAGACAAAAAACAACTCGTAGTTGAAAACAAAATTCTAAAGAAAAAAGTTTCCAAAAACTATGAAATTATTGGCGAGAGCGAACCCATCAATCATATCAAACTCATGATTGATAAAGTGGCACAAACCGATGCTAGAGTATTAATTACAGGACCAAACGGCACCGGAAAAGAATTGGTTGCCCATCAATTACACCAAAAAAGCGAAAGAGCTAATGCACCGATAGTTGAAGTTAATTGTGCTGCAATACCTTCAGAGTTGATAGAAAGTGAATTATTCGGTCATATTAAAGGTGCGTTCACTTCGGCAGTGAAAGACAGAGCCGGAAAGTTTGAAGCGGCTGATGGCGGTACTATTTTCTTAGATGAAATTGGTGATATGAGTTTGTCAGCACAAGCCAAAGTGTTGCGCGCTTTACAAGAAAATTTAATCCAACGTGTCGGTGCAGACAAAGACATCAAAGTCAATGTTCGTGTCATTGCTGCAACTAACAAAGATTTGAAAATAGAAATTGCCGAAGGTCGTTTCCGTGAAGATTTATACCATCGCTTGGCCGTTATATTAATTAAAGTGCCTTCACTTAACGAAAGACGTGACGACATTCCGTTATTGATTGAGTATTTTACTGCAAAAATTGCCGAAGAACAAGGAAATGCACCAAAACAATTCTCAAAACAAGCCATTAAATTGTTGCAAGAATATGATTGGACAGGAAACATCCGCGAATTGCGAAATGTGGTAGAACGTTTAATCATTCTTGGCGGAAACGAGATTTCTGAAACCGATGTGAAGTTATTTGCAAGTAAATAAAGCGATAAGGGAAAAGGGATAAGGCAAAAGTCTAATTCCTTATCCCTTTTAACTTATCCCTTAAACAATGAACCTAAAAAAAATAAACCCAAACCTGCAAAAAGCACTCATTGAACACGGTTTAACCGAAGCCAATGACATGCAACGTGAAACATTTTCGACCCTAAAAAGTGGCGGTGATGCTGTTATTCAATCGCCAGCAGGAACAGGAAAAACTTCGACGATTGTCCTTACTGTTATTCAAAAATTAGAAAAAACACGAGACGAAAGTACACGCGCTTTAATTATTGTGGAAAACAAAGAAAAAGTTCAGGAAATGGAAGAATTGTTCCTGAAATTTGGCACCTACACTGATTTAAGTATTCTGGGCGTTCACGATAAAGGCGATATCGATTATGACAAAAACATAGTATCATTAGGATTAGATATTTTAATTGGCACACCTAATAAAATCAATGCCATGTTCTCCTCCGCTGGTTTTAACATTAACACTATTAAAATATTGGTTATTGATGATGCCGAAATACTATTTAGAAATCGGATGGACGCCGTTATTTTAAGGTTATCCAATAGTATTGAAAAAACGCAACGCGTATTTTTTTGTAACCAAATTACAGAAAGAGTTGAAGTTCTTGCCGAAAAAATTATGATTGAACCCGTTTTCTTTGAAATGGAAGATGAATAGTGTTCAGTTTTTAGTGTTCAGTGTTCAGTTTTTAGTGTTCAGTCGCAGTAATTAGTTTTAAAACTCCCAACTCGAAACTTCCCGTTTCCAACTTTTAAACTCTTAAACCTTTAATCCCTTAAACAAACATCCATGGGCCTAATAAAAATATTTTCAGGAAATGAAATCTTAGCTTTGTCATTACAGCAAAAAATAGAGGCAATTGGCGTAGCTACCGTAATTCGAAATAACAATCAAGCGAACGTTATTCCGAGTGTTCAAACCCAAAAAGCAGTTGAACTTTTTATACAAGAAATTGATTTTGGCAAAGCCAATCCAGTTATTGAAGAATTTCGGTTGAGTATTTAAAATTAGTATATTTGTTTAAAATACATTTATTTATTATGAACATAGCTGCAAAAAAAATCGAATTGATTGATTGGTTACTTCAAATAAATGATGAAAGTAAACTTAGGAAAGTACTAGCATTAGAAGCAGTTTTAGATAAAGAGGTAGTCGCTCACACAATAGTTGGTTATCCAGTCGATAAAGTGGAATATCTAAATATGGTTAAAGAAGCAGATGAAAGAATTTCATCGGGAAAATATATAACTATTGAAGACTTAGAAAAAGAGATTGAAAGTTGGTAATATGAAAACACCAATCAAAATTTATTCGGATAATCACGCCAAAGATGATCTAAAACTAATTTATGAATTCATAAAATTAAAATCCTTACAAGGCGCAAAAAATGTAATAAAAGATATTGTTAATCAGAGTAAAAACATTCATTTCACCGAACAGTATCAAGTAGATGAAATTCTTGGTGAGCCGTATCGAAGGATGATAGTTCGCGATTATAAGATAATTTATAAAATACATTCTGAGTCTGAAATTAGAATATTGCAGATTTTTGACACTCGACAAAATCCTAATAAAGCTAATTCTAAGTAAAATAAAATTTAAATCGTTAGCTATATATAGTTTTCATCTCCTAACTTTCTTAATTCCTAAAAGGCCCCAACTTACCCACCAAAACTGAAATTAATAGTCCGAATAGTCCAATAAGCGCAAATGAATACCTCAAATTAGTTAACTCGGCAATAAAACCAATTACTGGTGGACCAATCAAAAAACCTAGAAAACTGATACTCGTTACAATGGTCAAAGCAATACCTGTGGGTACTTTTTTGTTATTTCCAGCAATTGTAAATATGATTGGAATTACATTGGAAACGCCCAAACCTACCAATATAAAAGCAATCGAACACGATATTAAGTAGGGTAGCAGTACAGCCAAGTATAATCCAGCAGAAATAACCAAACCGCTTGTGATAAGCACTTTTTTGGCACCAAATTTTGCAACTAAAATATCACTTAAAAATCGACCTGAGGCCATGCTTATCATGAATAACGTATAGCCCAAAACTACCAATGCACCAGGCGCTTTTATAACTTCTTTAAAATAAACACCGCTCCAATCAAACATGATACCTTCGCTTGCCATGCCACAAAAACAAATGATTCCTAACCAGACCAAATTTAAGTCAGGGTTTTTCCAAAAAGAATAACTTTCGGTTACTTTTTCTTGCTTTGTTTGTCCTTTTAAAAGGTACTTGTAGTTGGAAACCACTATCAAAAGAACTAGAAAAAAAGCTATAATGAAATGCTGAAATGGACTTAATTCAAAAGAAAGCATCAAAAATCCAATTAATGCGCCAAAAAATCCGGCGATGCTCCACGAACCATGAAACGAACCAATGATGGGTTTTTCAAACGATTGTTGGGTATAAACGCCTTGGGTATTAATAGCGATATTGCAGTAATTACTAACAAAACCAAACAAAAATAATCCTCCAGCTAGTTGGTAACTTGTAGTTGCTAAGCCTAATAAAATCAAACTTATACCGTATATTATTAAACTTATTATTGAAATCGTGCGGCTACCATATTTTGTGACTGCTTTGCCCGAAAATGGCATGGCGGCTAACTGACCAAATGGCATTATAAAAAGTAAACTTCCGAGCAAACCTTCGCTTAAATGTAACGTCGATTTAATATCGGGAATGCGACTTGCCCATGTTGAAAAACAAAATCCCATACCAACGAAAAATAATGAAGTAGCTAGTCTCACTCGCTTGAGATAGGATTTTTTAGTACTGCCGAAGTTGTTTATTCTCTTGTCCTTTGGTTTTAAATTTTTCAAATTACTATTATTTATGTGAGGCATTTATATGGACAAGGTTGACTTAAACGGATTGATTTTTATTTTATTAAAATTCAAAATTAATGCTTTCAACCTAATTTTTCAGGATTTAAATTTCAATTTCTAAATTACTCTATATTTGCACCTTCAAAATCTAAGCAGTCTAACAATCCAAGCAATCTAAATATTCTAAATGATTACAGTTAACGACATCTCCGTACAATTTGGCGGGACAACTCTTTTTAGCGATGTTTCTTTCGCGATTAATGAAAATGATAAAATTGCCTTGATGGGTAAAAATGGCGCCGGAAAATCGACGCTTTTAAAAATAATTGCAGGGGAAGCAAAACCATCGTCTGGAAATATTTCGGCGCCAAAAGATGCCGTGATAGCCTATTTACCCCAGCATTTGTTAACTACCGATGGTGCCACCGTGATGGAAGAAGCTTCAAAAGCATTTAGCGAAATCTTTAAAATGAAAGCCGATATCGATGCCATCAATGAACAGTTGACCATTCGTACTGATTATGAAAGTGATGACTACATGAAATTGATTGAGCGCGTGTCTGACTTGAGTGAAAAGTTCTATGCGATTGAAGAAATAAATTATGAAGCCGAGGTTGAAAAAATTCTGGTTGGTTTAGGATTTGAAAGGGAGGATTTCGCGCGTCAAACTTCTGAATTTTCAGGAGGATGGCGAATGCGAATTGAATTGGCGAAAATACTTTTGCAAAAACCGGATTTGATTTTGCTCGATGAGCCAACCAATCATATGGATATTGAAAGTATACAATGGCTAGAGGATTTCTTGATTAATTCGGCGAAAGCCGTAGTGGTGATTTCCCACGATAGGGCTTTTGTGGATAACATTACTAATCGAACTATTGAGGTTACCATGGGCCGAATTTATGACTACAAAGCCAAATATTCGCACTACCTTGAGCTCAGAAAAGACAGGAGAATTCATCAGCAAAAAGCCTATGACGAGCAACAAAAAATGATAGCCGATAACATGGAGTTCATTGAGCGTTTCAAGGGTACCTATTCCAAAACGTTACAGGTGCAGTCGCGGGTAAAGATGTTAGAAAAACTGGTGCCTGTTGAAATTGATGAAATAGATAATTCTGCCCTTAAATTAAAATTTCCACCTTCAGTGCGCTCTGGGCAATATCCTGTTATTGTAAGGGATTTACATAAATCGTATGGTGAGCACTTAATTTTTAAAGATGCTAATATTGTTATTGAGCGCGGCCAAAAAGTAGCTTTTGTGGGCAAAAATGGGGAAGGAAAATCTACCATGATAAAAGCCATCATGAAAGAAATTGAAATTAATGGTGGTAGTGTAGAAATTGGTCATAACTCACAGATAGGTTATTTTGCCCAAAACCAAGCGTCACTTTTAGACGAAAATGCAACTATTTTTGAAACGATAGACAATATTGCTGTAGGCGAGGTTCGCACACAAATCAAAAACATTTTAGGTGCTTTTATGTTCCATGGTGATGATGTGACCAAAAAAGTGAAAGTACTATCGGGTGGCGAAAAGACACGATTGGCGATGATTAAGTTACTATTAGAGCCAGTGAATTTGTTAATTCTGGATGAGCCCTCGAATCATTTGGATATGAAAACTAAAGATATCATTAAGGATGCCCTGCGCGATTTTGATGGCACGCTAATTGTAGTGTCACATGATAGAGATTTCCTCGATGGCTTAGCTACTAAAGTTTTTGAGTTTGGACAAAAGCGAGTAAAAGAACATTTTGAAGACATTAAAGGCTTTTTGGCCCATAAGAAAATGGAAAGCTTGAGAGAAATTGAAAAATAATAAACGGCTAAAGCTATTTATTGTAATTTTAAGTAATCAATAACCAGTAATTAAATAATGATGAAAAATTTAGTACTCTTTTTATCGGTGCTGCTATCATTAAATGGATATGCGCAAAACGAACCTGAAGCCCTAGGACTTCCTGGCGACAATTTAAATCTTTTTGCTGTTTTGGATGTTTTTCAAAAATCAAAAACCTTAGAGGAGTTTGAAAAATCACTGAATGACGAAAGCAAAAAATTAAACAATTTAGACTTGAATAATGATAGCAAAGTAGATTACATTAGAGTGGTTAGCGAGAAAGAAGGCACTGCCACGCTTGTTATTCTTCAAGTTTTTGTAAGCGAAAAAGAAAAGCAAGATGTAGCGGTGATTACGGTATCAAAAGATGCAAAAGATCAAATCGCGGTACAGGTAATAGGCAATGAAACCTTGTATGGTAAAGATTATATAGTAGAACCCAACGCTAGCCAAGTAGCAGGAACACCAAATCCAGGCTACACTGGCGGTGGCACTACGATAATTAACAATACCACCAACAATTATAACACGACTAACAACACGACTACTAACAACAATGATAACAACAATGGCAACTTTGCTTCTGTAGGTGCATGGCCCATTGTAACGTTTATGTTTTCGCCGATGTTCGTTCCGTATAATTCTCCTTTCTACTGGGGATATTATCCGCCTTATTGGAACCCTTGGAGCCCAATGTATTTCAATAATTATTGGGGTTATCACGGCCACTTTTATGGAAATGGTTTTTATCGCAGGTCACCTGTAATTGTCAATAATCATTATTACAATGGGTATTATCCTAGAAGGAATAACTCGGTAATCGTGGTGAATACTACAAGAAATAACGGCTATAGAAATACTTATAATGGTGTAAATTATAGAAGACCTGATGCACCATCGCAGTCTACAAGACCTACTACTACAACGGGTACGCGACCATCGACAAGACCAACGTCTACTAATGTATCGGGCACGCGACCATCAACAAGACCTACGTCTACTAATGTATCAGGCACGCGACCTGCTACAAGACCAACGTCTACTAATATATCGGGCACGCGACCTGCTACAAGACCAACGTCTGTAAATACATCGGGCACAAGACCATCAAGTAGACCTACTTCAACTACTATGTCGGGCACACGCTCAGCAACGCGACCTACGTCTGTCAATACACCCAGTTCAAGACAAACTCCTCGCTCAGCAAGCGGTAGTCCGAGGTCATCAGGTGCTAGTTCAAAGTCAACTTCAGGGCAAAGTGCTGGTTCAACTAGAGCTGGCGGACGATAGAAATTGAAACTAAAGATAGTTTTTGTTCAAAACCTATTTTGATAGGGTCAATTTAAAAATTGTAGTTTCCAAAATATCAGTGTCATTATCTTCACAAAGCAGCAATTCCATTTGAGTTGCTGTTTTTTTATACAAGGTTAGTCCTTCAAACTTTTGGTAGTCAGAGATAACATGCGTGAATTCAACAGTAAAAGTCGCACTATCTAGACAACCTATCATACTGCCCAAGACCTCGCCATCATCATAAGTTGAGGTAGTATCTTCGGCTGCTGCCAGAAAATAGATTTTATCTTCTACTAAAATCGCATCCGTAAAAGTGGCTTCAACATGTTTGATCTTGGGTAAGGTGATGGGAATGAATGTAATTTCTTGCTCCATAATTACTATACCATTTTTAGCGTTACTACCATTTCCTCTTTGAAATAAATGAAGTACACCGTCTTTATACAAAGCGCCTTCAATATTTAGTTCATCAGAAGCAATGTCTAATGTATCTTGAATAGCGCTATAAATGGGTTTCAAATCTTCGTGCGCTATTTTTGAAGTAGTTAAATCATAAGTAAATTTCTTGTTTCGATTTTCGGTAGAACCAGAACCAAAAATACTAAGCGAGTTACCTTGTAACGTGATGGCTTCAAAGTCGAATTTTTCTTTTTTAATCATGTGATCTTGACTGTTTTCCACCAAAGCAATTTTGGTTAAGTCCTGATTGTTGAGGTCATATTGGTACAAATAGGAACTACTATCAGATACAATGTAAAGCATATCATTCGTGTACACAAGACCAGAGGCAGCGCCAATGCCGATGATTTCGAATAAAGGGATAAGTTGAAATTTTTCCATAAGTTTACAAATATAAAAACTAACATTATGAAATCCATAAATCCTGACGATTTTCGAGTGATTGATACTATCGAATTGTCAAAAATTCCCACTGAGTTAGCTATCGATAGTGATGATGACGAGAAAAAAGAGGAATTAGTAAAAATTCAACAAAAATTAAGCAAACGACAAGATGCAATGTATGCACACAACCGTCATGCCTTTTTGATTTGTCTGCAAGGCATGGATACTAGTGGCAAGGACAGTTTGATACGCGAAGTATTTAAAGAGTTCAATCCGCGTGGCGTTGTGGTGCATAGTTTTAAAACACCCAATTCAACAGAGTTAGAACACGATTATTTATGGCGTCATTATTTGGCTTTGCCCGAAAAAGGAAAGTTTGCCGTTTTCAATAGAACGCATTATGAAAACGTATTAGTGACTCGGGTGCATCCGGAATATATTTTATTTGAAAATTTGCCTGGCATTGAAAAAGTAGAAGACATTACGCCGAAGTTTTGGGAAAACAGAATGGAGCAAATCAATAATTTTGAAAGCCATATTGCACAAAATGGAACCACTATTTTGAAGTTTTATTTCCATATGAGCAAAGAAGAACAACGCAAGCGATTGTTAAAAAGGCTCGAGCAACCCGAAGATAACTGGAAGTTTTCGACAGGCGATTTAAAAGAGCGCGAGCGTTGGGATGATTATATGCTTTATTATGAAGAGGCTATTAATAAAACGGCAAAAGAGCACGCACCATGGTTCATTATTCCTGCAGATGATAAAGAAATGGCACGCGTTATTGTAGCAAAAATAATATGGGAAGCGATGCAAAAACTAACCGACATAAGCGAGCCTGAATTAGACCCAAAAGTAAAAGCAAACATTGATTTTTATAAGGAGCAACTTAGCAAATAAAAAAAGGTACTAATTTTTAGTACCTTTTTTTTATTGGAGAATTCAAATATTATTTGACTATAATTTTTTGTGTAAATCTTAATTGGCTGCCATTGGTTATTTCAACAATATAAACACCAGGATTTTCAATAGGATTTACAGTAACATCATTCGCATTTTCCTGCAATGAAATTCTTTTAGTTTCTATTTTTCTTCCCTGAATATCGTAGATGCTTAGCGTTGCATTTTCTAAAATTTTATCAGAGTTAATAGTTAAAATACCGTTAGCAAGAGCACCAGTTGAAACAATAAAATTTGATTTCTCGAAAGAATCATCGGCTAATGTTGGAAAAATTAATCCTGTCCAAGAACCAGAAACACTTATTAAACCAGCTCTACCTGTTGGTAATCCAATAGAGGCATTTTGTCTAAAACTCATTCGGTCAATAGCGCCAATCGCATCGGTACCAGTAGTGGTGGCCATGTCTGGAGTTGCAGGTTCTCCTAAGCTCATTGTTGGATTAACATACAGTCTAACTGCGTCATCTGTTGTTCCAGCGGCTCGGGTATATTTTATAATTAATAAGTGATTTGTATTATAACTAATGGCTTGCGAAAAATAAAACACATTACCATTTGCTTTGCTGATTCCTACATAAAACCCACCACCAAAAGATTGTAAAGTAATTCTAAATGCTACGTTTGTATTACTACCGCTCATCACTCTAAAAAAATCGGTAGGTGATGCACTAATGGCATTTGAAATATTTATAACCATTCCGAGATACAGATTTGTAGCATTTGATGCAGTAAAAGCCGTACCGCAACCGTCTTTGTCAGGTGCAATTTGAATTGATTTTGGAGAAGAACCATATTGACCATAGCTTATAGCAGTGGATAAAACTTGAGCATTGCTACAAATGGCACCCGTACAATTTCCTAAACCACCAGCATTAGCACTATTATTTGTCCAAGTTCCTTGCCCGCTCAACTGCGCTCCCGTCGTATAAGTATTAAAATATTCTCTAAAAATATTTTGAGCTGATAATAAATTGAAACAGAATAAAGAAAGTAGGAGTAGATTTTTTTTCATATTTATAAATTTTGCGTAAATATAACAATATTCCAAATTAAATGACGTCAATTTAATATCCATAGTTTTAAACTCATTACTTTTGCACACTTAAAAAAAGTACTTTGAATTTAGCAGCCTATACTAAAGAATTTCGATATAATTTACAATTGGCTTACCCTGTTATTCTCGGGATGATTGGTCACACCTTGGTTGGAATTGTAGACAACATTATGGTGGGTAAAATTGGTCCGACGGAATTGGCTGCGGTCTCGCTGGGCAATAGCTTTATTTTTATCGCCATGTCACTTGGTATTGGTTTTTCTACCGCAATCACTCCTTTAGTGGCTGAAGCACACGGAAAATCGAATAAAGAAGAAGGGCGATTGGCCTTTCACCATGGCTTGTATTTATGTACTATTTTGGGTTTCCTGCTTTTTGTCTTTGTTTTCTTTTCCAAACCTTTGTTGTCTTTTATGGGACAACCCGAAGATGTGGTGCGATTGGCAAAACCCTACCTCGATATCGTGGGCTTTTCATTGGTTCCGTTGATTATTTTTCAAGCTTATAAGCAGTTTGCCGATGGCATGAGCGAGACCAAATACTCGATGTGGGCAACAATTATAGGCAACGTAGCCAATGTCATCATCAATTATTTATTTATTTACGGCATTTGGATTTTTCCAGAGTTGGGCATTATCGGAGCGGCTATCGGAACTATTGCTTCAAGAGTTATCATGCTTATTTTTATGCATTATATAATGAAAAGCAAATCAAAGTTTCATTACTATTTTGAAGGCTTTCGACTAAAAGAAATTAAGAAAGAGACCAACCGTAAAATCATTAAAATTGGTTTGCCTTCCTCGATGCAAATGTTTTTTGAAGTGGCGCTGTTCACAGGAGCAATCTGGCTTTGCGGAATGATAGGCACTACTAGCCAAGCCGCCAATCAAATTGCGTTGAGTTTGGCCTCTTTAACCTTTATGTTTGCCATGGGGTTAAGTGTCACTGCCATGATAAGAGTGGCCAATCAAAAAGGCCAAGAAGACTATATCATGTTGCGAATAGTAGGTCGTTCCATCTTTATATTGGCCGTTATTGTCGAGATTGTTTTTGCGTTGCTATTTATTATTTTTCACCAAGTGCTACCTTATATTTTTGTCAATACACAAGATATAGCGACTGTGATAGAAACCAAAGAAGTAATAGCGATATCAGCGCAACTCTTGATTGTGGCCGCATTTTTTCAAATATCTGATGGTATTCAAGTCGTGGTTCTTGGCGCTTTGCGAGGGTTGCAAGATGTAAAAATCCCCATGTATATTACCTTCGTGGCCTATTGGGTTATCGGATTTCCGATTTCTATTTATTTGGGATTATATACTAATTTAAAAGCCGTTGGCGTTTGGCTAGGTTTGTTGGCCGGATTGACAGCAGCCGCACTTTTTTTGTATATTCGCTTTAACTACTTAACGAAAAAGCTTTTGAAGTAAAGAGTAAAAAGTAAAAAGTAAAAAGTAAAAAGTAAAAAGTAAAAAGTAAAGAGTAAAAAGTAAAGAGTAAAAAGTAAAAAGTAAAAAGTAAAAAGTAAAAAGTGAAGAGTAAAGAGTGAAGTGTGAAGAGTAAGGAGTAAGAGTAAGGAGTAAGGAGTAAAGAGTAAAAAGTAAAGAATATAGATACTATAATTAAAAATAATCACTAATCACTAAAACAATGCAACTACCAAAATTTGTACTCGCCGACAACTCTGATTTTCCTGATGACATCTTCATCATTCATCTTGATTTTCCTCGTTTTATCATTAATTTGAAAGACGACGAAGTGGAATTCTTAGAAGATTTAGAAGGCGAAGACGAAAAAGAATTAGAAAGCGAAATGGAACATCTAATCACCTTAGCGGGTGAATTTTATGATAAAGAGATGAAGGCTTACGAGGAGTAATAGTGACTGTTTAGTTGTAAAACTATTCCGTTTTTGTGCAGTTGCCTACGCTTCTATTTTTTTTTTGGCACTAATTAACAGCTTATTTAATCATTAAATCTGTGGGTCAGTGGCGACTAAAACCACTTTAAAACAAATCCGTTTTAATAGCAAAAACCGCTAATCCTACTCGGGATTTGATATTGAGTTTAGTGCAAAGACTTTCTTTATAGTTTTCTATAGTGCGAACGCTGCAAAACATTTTACCAGCAATTTCCTTATAACTCAAATCGGTGGCTGCATACCCTAGAAATTCTAACTCTCTGGCGGTAAACGATTCTTTGAGTGCCGCTTGGATTTTTTCTTGATTCTCCTCATGGGTGTGGATGGTCGTCGCGGCCCAGTCAGGATAGAAAAAACCTTGAGTAACTAGTTTTTGCAGGGCTTCTTCTAAATCGGTGGGATAGGTATTTTTGAGCAAATAGCCCTTGGCTCCATTTTTTAGCATCTTAATGACGCTGCTTTCTTCGTTTTGCATACTCAAGGCCATGACGGCAATGGTAGGATGGTTTTGGGTAAGCCATTTTGCGGTTTCAAAACCGTTCATGATAGGCATACTCACGTCGAGTAGCACAATATCGGGAAGGTTATTTTTGTCTTTAAATTTTTCTTGCAAGTCTACACCATTTTCACATTCATAAAGTACCGTAAAATCGTTGAAGTGGGCAATAATACTGCTTAGTGCTTTGGCAATAAGGATGTGGTCGTCTACAATTACTATAGTATGCTTCATAAAATGAGTGCCTTTTTTGGGTAATAGGAGCGAAGGTAGTTATAATTTAAAATATATTCACATCGTTGGGCACCACTACTTTTACAACCGTTCCTTGTTTACTGCTAGAAATGGTGAATTGTCCGCCCAGTACGGCTACTCTTTTCTTCATGTTTTGAATGCCGATACCGTTTGATTTGCTTTGTTTCACATCAAAACCTTTGCCGTCATCGGACAGTGTTAGCGTGATACCCACAGTAGTTTTATCGAGCGCAATAGTGATGGATTGACAATCGGCATGTTTAATGGCATTCTGAATAAACTCTTGCGTAAGGCGCAGCAACACACTTTTCACCGCATAGCTTTCCTGTATAAAGGCGTGCTCTTGGGTCACCTGCAACTGGCAGTTTTTTATAGTTTTTATTTTTTCGCTTTCTTGTTCTAAAAGTTGCGGTAGCTCATTGTTTTCAATAGTATCGTCGCAAAGGGATTTTGACAGCTGTCGCAATTCGGTTAGTGCCTCGTTGATTATGCCATTAATAGAAGCTACATTCACAGTAGCCGACTCTATTTTATTCTCATAAATTACTTGTTGAAGATACAAACTGGCCAGCGTCAGTTTCTGACCCACATTGTCGTGTATTTCGCCGCCTATCTCTTGCATGGTTTTCTTCTGCATTTCGAGTTGTGTCGCCAATAGCTCTTTTTGATGCGCGTCTTTTTCATGTTTTAATTTGAGTTCACTAGCTCTTTTTTTGCGTCGGTACTGTGCTATATACAGGAAAATACCGCCTATAAATAGTAGAAAGAACAAATTGAAAACAATGGTAATTAGTAAGTATTCGGTTTCCCCCATAGAAATGACATTGAAAAAAGTAAGTACATCAAATGATTTGCGATATAAAAAAATAGGTAGTAATTCATATAAATGATATCGTTTTTAAGGATGATCGCATAAAACGAAAAAAACGGCAAGGTACCAAGGTAAAGCAGGCTTACGCCCAAATTGATATAGAACATTTTATTCTCTTTAAACTGCAATATGCTATCAGAACGAATTTGCTTTAAATATTCTAAAACCAATAATAGGGCGAGTAAAAAGGCACCCACCACATAGTTGAACGAATAAACCATAGAACCGTGGTTTTCCAAATACCGATGGGGTAAAAACGAAAGCAAATACACCAGCGAAAAAATCCAAAACAGCTTTTTATTGTGAAACGATTGCCACGCATAGAGCCAATAAAAAAACACAAACTCTATTGGAATAATGATAAACCCAAAAAACAATTTCCTGTTGACGTGTTCGTTAAATACTTCGGTTAGCGCTGACACTTCGACACAAAAAATAAACAACAAGTAGTATAAAAACCATTTCCAAGGGGTGTTTTTAATGGTTGCATACCTATAAAAACCTGCCGCCACCGCCATGCCTTCCGCTAGGATTAGGGTTTTTGATAAAACTACTAGTATATCTTCCATTACAGTAACGGTTCCTATAAATTATAGTTTCAAAGTTACTTTTTAAATCAATATACAAAAGCAGTTGTACCATTTTTAAAACCATGCACCTTCTAAGGACTTGGGTGGAAATAAACCCCCGTGATTTTGTGCCATGACGACAACATCGGTGCCTGCTGGTTTGACACCCGTATAAGTGCTACTATCAAAAGGGTCAAAATCATGAACAACGCCCTTGATTTCAATAGTAGGAACCGCTATCAAGGTGTGCAATTTGGCATAGCGCGAGTCGACCATGGCGATTTCGGCATTTTCCTCGTTTTGCCAATTGTTTTCGCTGGGATAAGCCGCATAATAAAACCGAATGCCAAGCTGGTCGACTGGTATTTCGGCGTGTCGGGCTACTTCTGTCTCAATGGTGTGGATGAAACTTTTCAATTGCTGGAGTGAAAAATGGGCTGCCGTAGCATCAAAAGCCATCGGATGTGTAGGTGAGGTTTCAATAGCCTGCAACTGGTTGTTTTTGTAGTTGGTCACCATCGTTTCTACTAGTGCCATTTTTAAAGTGTGCCTACTCTTCATAAGATTACATTTTTAGTTGATGGGGCAAATAGACTATTTATTTGTTTATGAAAAAAGGGGGATTCCCGCAATTCGAATTGCGGGAATCCCCCTTTTTTGGCATTACAATTAACCTCAACTTTGTCCCAAGCATAGCAATTAACTGTTTCATAACAGTCACAAAGCCTTGCCCAGTGCCGCTTTATCGAGAGTAGTTGCTCAAAAATACGGCAGTTAGTTAGTTTGTATAACAGTCCTGTTCTTCACATTTTCTTAGTGGTTTGAGATATATAGACAGGACTGTTTTTTTAAAAAAAGAAGCAAATAGTATGTATAAAAAAATTAAAGCAGCCTCGCGTTGCCCCGATAAAGTAGAACGCCTGAAAATCGCAATAGGTTATATACTCATCGTGCTGCCCGCTTTGGCACTGCTGTGTTGCACGCTATATATATTAAGTTAGAAATACTATGGACGAAATACGAAATACGAGCTGAAAAGTAGTTAAAGCAATTTATAATCTATAATCTATAATCTATCATCTATCATCTATCATCTATCATCTATTATCTATCATCTATCATCTATAATCTATTGTCTATCATCTATCATCTATCATCTATCATCTATCATCTAAAATCTATCATCTAAAATCTAATATCAAATATCAAAAACATGAAACTACTAAAACAAGGTAACACAGGAGCAGATGTTAAAAAATGGCAATATTTCCTGCTGGGACAAGGTCATTATGTGGGTGCGGTCACGGGGATTTTTGGACCTGAAACCCATAAAGCTTCAGTGGCTTTTCAAAAAGCCCATCGCCTGCAACCCGATGGTATCGTAGGCAACAAAACCATAGGCCGGGCGATGCAACTCGGTTTTGGATTGCTCAACGATAGTCGAACCGATATCCTGAGCGAAAACTTTCCGGCTAAACCCGCTTTTTCACCATTGGTAACCAATGCCGAGCGAGCGAAACACTTTGGCACTATCCGCTTTACCCCGAATCCCGTGCCAGGCAATCGAGAAAACATTGCCATTACCAATAACTGGGACAAGAACCATATCATCAAAATTAATATACCCCAACTCATCCCCATCAAAGGCACGGGCACGGTATATTTTCATAAAAAAGGCGCTGACCAACTCCGTTCCCTTTTTGCCGACTGGGAAGCCGCAGGGCTCATGCATCATGTGCTGACATGGGATGGTGCCTATACACCTCGATTTGTTAGAGGCAGTAACAAGGTGTTGAGCAACCACGCCTTTGGAACGGCATTCGATATTAACATGGCTTGGAATAGGCTGGGTGCCATTCCGGCGCTCGTGGGTCAAAAAGGAAGTGTGCGCACCTTAGTGCAACTGGCACACCAAAACGGCTTTTACTGGGGTGGTCATTTTAAACGAAAAGACGGGATGCACTTTGAAATTGCCCAAATAAGATAACCCAACTGCCATGTCCCAAAACAAGAACAAGTAAACCAAAAACCTACTATAAAATACCCCAACGATGATACAAATTATACTGAGAAAAAGTCTAGGATATGAAGGTCATAATTTAGACAAACTGGAGAAAGCACTAGAAATAATGGAGCGCGTGGTGAACAGCGAATTGTTTCAAAACAAAATCTTGTACTATGAGTTTCATTACCGCAAAAAACTATTTGGCGGGGCTATCGATTTTCCCTATACCAGCAGCCAAGTGCTCGAAATCATAGAAAACGCTGTCAATTATCCAGGCAATACTGCGCCTCACACTATCGACCTCTATCTAGAGTTGCTCCACGGCAAAAACAGTCGCCTGGCTAACAACGGACAACACCGTGAAAAGGAAATTTATATTGATAAAGCCCAATTTGAACAAATGACCAGCAAGCAAATAGCCAATTATCTTTTTCACGAATGGTTGCACAAACTAGGGTTTCAACATGCTCGTTACAACCTGCCTTTTAACAAACGAAATCAATCGGTGCCCTATGCCGTGGGGTATTTTATAGAAGAACTCGCCGATAGAGTAAAACCCAGCTCGCCAGCCGAAAAGAGCAACTAGAGTAGGCATAATAGATAAAGTATAGAAACTATGAATTTAAGAACATTTTACAGACAGTATGGATTAGAGTTAATTCCCGTAGCACTCGAAAGTTTAACTTTTGGCAAATGCGTTTGGGACGGCGGTTGGTTTGACACGCCCTCATTTACCCGCGATGGTATGCCCAACTATATTTATAATGCGTTTGCCGCTCAAGGGATTATCACCCTCGAGGAAAGTGACGCCATCTTAGACCGATTTAGAAAACTACCCCAAGAGAATGCCTCGTTTGCCAATATCAACATTGAGCTAGCCCTTGAAGATGCCTTGAATATAAAACTGCAAAACCATTTAAATATCAATGCCAATTTTGATATGAAGCGAATAGCCTCCTTTACCATCAGCAACTCCAAAGGCAAAGAAATGCCCAATCGGGATTTCATCCTGCTCGATGATATGCTCGACCAAATCAAAGAGCACCACTGGGACGAGTATAAACGGGGACTTCGACGAGCCTATATCATCACAGAACTCTATTATGGAACACTATCCTTAAAAATTGATACCGATGTGGCTGCCGATTTTGAAGCGTCGCTACCCGCCAGTCACTTACAAGCGGCAAACAAACTACAGCTAGGACGAACGCTAACCTATGCCTTTGAAAACGCTACCGTGCCTTTTGCCATGCGACTAAAACGCGTCAAACATTTTAATAACTAAAAACTAGTACACATCCCACCATGAACACCATCCATGCACCACCCGAAAAACTTTGATATATACCATCCCTCGTGCGGTATAGGTATAAAACAAGTTGGATATATAGTATCCCTCGTGCGGTATAGGTATAAAACAAGTTGGATATATAGTATCCCTCGTGCGGTATAGGTATAAAACAAGTTGGATCTATAGTATCCCTCGTGCGGTATAAGTATAAAACAAGTTGGATATATAGTATCCCTCGTGCGGTATAGGTATAAAACAAGTTGGATATATAGTATCCCTCGTGCGGTATAGGTATAAAACAAGTTGGATATATAGTATCCCTCGTGCGGTATAAGTATAAAACAAGTTGGATATATAGTATCCCTCGTGCGGTATAGGTATAAAACAAGTTGGATATATACTATCTCTCGTGCGGTATAGGTATAAAACAAATTTTAAACATAAAAATCGAAAAAATACATCACTAATAAATAATTGAAATTATGAAACCCAATCCAAGAATGCTATTCGGGAATATTTTTGACGATAGAAATATGACCCCCAATTACATCGAACGTTTTGCATTAGACGTACAAGCAAAACTTACCGATAACAACGGAAGCAACGAGTATGACGATGTACTCAACACTTTAACTACTGCCTTAGTCCCGTTTCAACAGGAGCTAAGCGAGGTAGACACCACCTTAAACACACAAGTGGGTAAAACCCTGACGGTGGATAATTTTATTAAAGAATTTAAAGCCTATATGCAAAGCAAATACATCAATATTGCGGCGGCATTGGGTGGTGAAAAAACGCCCGAATTGCTTGAATTTTACCCTCGTGGAAAATCAGAATACACCAAAGTGACCAAAACCCAAATGCCCACTATAGTAGAACGATTAAAAGTAGCCGCTGTAAAACACCAAGTGGCAATAGGTGCCACGATTAGTGGCGAGCTACAAGGACTAGAAACAAAATGGAAAACACTTCGTGAAAATCAACTACAAGAAAAAGCGGCCGTAAAAACCAACCGCACCGATAGGAGCGTGGCACGCCGCGATGTAGAGATTGCTTTGTTAGAAACCATTCACTTCATAGGAAAAAAGTTCCCCGGCGATGTAAAGCGTTGCCTGAACTTCTTCAACTTTAACTTGCTCTTTGCAGCACGCCACAAGAGCTTAGAAGATCCTAAGGACGAATAGGAGAGGAAAACAACAACTTTGTCAAAGTTTAAAACTTTGACAAAGTTTTTAAAAAATAATACTTTATATTAGTTGCAGCCAAAACAACGACTAACAGTAGTTAGCGCAATTCACACGAGATTGGTAAGATTGGCGGTGAGGTTGTGAGGGGGATTGAGGCTCAAAGTCGGGTTGCGGGCACGGATTGCAAATCCGCGCTATCGGGTGTGTATAATTATAATAAAATAATATTATGAAAAATCAAGCAGTATTATTACTATCTTTCATATTATTGTCAAGTTGTGCTCAAAAAAGATACATTACAGAAGTAATTTCAGATAAAGAAGTAAGTATCTCATTAATTAAGACATTTAACGAGACCTATTTCAACTTAAACATCCCATTAGAATTTCATCTTGATTTAAATTCAGAAAAGTTATACAGTATAGGGCATTATTATATCAAAGGAAATAAATCAATGTTGAAAGGTGATGATTATCTATTTTTTGATGCAAACACAAATAAAAGGTTTTTACTTTTTGATGGTTTTGGAGCGTTTAATTATCCAAAAAAAATTTATTTATATGACAGGCAATTAAGACTAAGCAAAGAAGAAGTTTTAGTGTTAATAAATAAATATAATCCAACTGCAACTATTGATGAGCTTCAAACAAAAAACGATACAATAAAATTAATTTCTTATAAACAGTATAGAAATGACAATCCAAAATTCCTAGAGGATATGCGAAAAATACCAGACTCACTGACTTTCTCAATATACAAATCGGGTAAAAAAGAAAATATACTTACATCAACAAAAATTAATTGGTAAAAAATTCTTTAAAACCAAGATTTAGAACAAATGAGACAAATGATACCCGAGTTAAGCAGTAATAATGAGTTTAATTTACCATCTTTATCAACTTTTGTTGGATTTATACCCAAAGTACCCAATATTGGTGTTTATGCATTTGCATTTTCACTTGCCGAGGAATTAATTATGCAACTCAATGAGGAACAAGACAAGATTATAAATGAAAGTTTTTGGTTAGAGTGGCAAAACACAAAGCGACAAGGATTGGACAAAGTTTTACGTTTTATTGACAATAATGATTGGGCTGAAAAAAATGGTTTTGAGTATATTTACCTTAGTCAAGATATTTTGCAATTATTTTTTAAAGGAAAGTTTAAAACTTTCGAGAGTTTAAGAAATACTTCTTTAGAAAATGAAGACGAAAAAAAATGCGTTGTTATAAGTCATCGTTAAACTAATAAAATACTTGGTATTTCTAATGACATAGTTGATTGTGTAATTATAAATAATTAAATCAATGAAAGCAACAATAATATTTACTATATTACTTTTAATTAATGGATGTAAGAAAGAAAACTATTTTAAAGAAGTAATTTCAAATAAAAAAGTTTCACTTTCCTTAGCAAGATCATTTAATAAAGAGCAATTGGTATTAAATATACCTTTGGAATTTAATTTGTTTTTAAATAAAAAAAAATTAAAGATGTTAGAATACGTTTTAGAATTGACAAAAAAAGATTAATACCAGCAGAGGAATATATGGTAATGAATGGTAAAACAAATAAAATCATTTATGCAATTGAAGATCTTGAATATCCAAATTATCCAAAAAGTATTTTGTTATATAATCGAATAAATTTCATTAGTAATGAAGAAGCAGTAGCATTAATTAATAAATATAATCCTAATGCAACTTTACAAAGTTTAAAGACAGAAAATGACACAATTTATTTAGAAGTTTATTCAAAATTTCGAACTTCTGAATTTTATTTTTTAAGTGAAATGCGCAAAGTTCCTGATACAATTTCACTCAGTATTGGATTTAGTGGTGGAAAACAAAAAGTGTTTAAAGAAAGAATTAATTGGTAGTTAAGTAAATGTATGAAATGATACCAGAGTTGAGCAGTAATAACGAGTTTAACATGCCATCATTATCTACATTTGTTGGTTTTATTCCTGCTTTAAAAGTATATACTTTTGTTTTTTCACTAGCCGAATATTTATTATTAGAACAAATAGAAGAACAAAATAAAGTTATAAATGAAAGTTTTTGGTTAGAATGGCAAAATACTAAACGTCAAGGATTAGACAAAGTTTTACGTTTTATTGACAATAATGATTGGGCTAAAAAGAATGATTTTAAAACACTCTCTATTAGTTATCAAACCCTTCAAGATTTATTTAAAGGTAAATTTAAAACATATCAAAAATTGAATGATGCTAGTTTTGAAAAAGATGAGCAAAAACCATATATAGTTGTATGTTATAGAGTGTTAAATAATGCTCTCGGAACTTTTACAGATATTGTAGATTGTATAATTATTAAGAACTAATTTATGAAAGTTAATATTTTTATTGGACTGATATTTGTTATGGTAAATTGTAGTTGTGCTGAAAAAAAGTACATTAAAGAAGTCATTTCAGATAAAAAAGTTTCTATTATTATGCGAGAAACTTACAATGATAAATACCTAGTACTACTTATTCCATTAGAACTTGAATTAAATTTAAACAGTGAAGAAATTTTTAGCATCGTAGATTATTATGAGAAAAACAACTCTTTGATGGAATTAGGTGAGGATTATATTTATACTGATAAAGCTGATAATAAAGTTGTTTTAGGTTTTGATCGTTTTAAAACATATAATTATCCTAAAAATATTTACTTAATCGAGAGAAAAAATAAAATTACTAAACAACAAGCATTAGAATTGATAAAAAAATACAATCCAAACGCATCACTTGATAAAGTTAAGACAAAATATGATACAATACCATTAGTTTCTTACAAACAATATAGGATAGATAACCCTAAGTTGCTCGAAGAAATGCGGAAAGTCCCAGATTCTTTAACTTTAAGTATATCTATAAAAGGTAAAAAAGAAAATATTTTATCTAAGTTGAAAATTAATTGGTAAAAATCATAAAAAATTATTTCTGGCTAGAGTGGCAAAACACAAAACGTCAAGGATTGGATAAAGTTTTACGTTTTATTGACAATAATGATTGGGCGGATAAAAATGGATTTGAAAAAGTATTTGTAAGTCACGAAGTTTTACAACGACTTTTTAAAGGAAAATTTAAAACTTTACAAGAATTGAATGAAGCTAGTTTTGAAAATGATCAAGAAAAAAAATATTTGGTGGTGACTTCCCGATAGCGCGGATTTGCAATCCGTGCCCGCAAACCCGCAAACATAAGTGAATAAACATAGAATATGTCTACAAAATATAAAGCCACAACAACAGAGGAAGCTTATTTTATTACCATAACAACAGTTGGATGGATTGATGTGTTTACACGATTAAATCAAAAGCAAGCAGTAATAAACGCATTGCAATATTGCCAACAAAATAAAGGATTAGAAATTTATGTTTATGTTATTATGAGTAGTCATATCCATTTGCTTTGTAAAACTACTGATGGTTTTATCTTATCGGATGTCATCAGAGATTTTAAAAAATTTACTTCTAAAAAAATAATACAAACCTGTCTTGACGAACCTGAAAGCAGAAGAGAATGGATGTTAGCTTATTTTCAAAAGGCATGTGAACATTTAAAAAGAGAACAACACTATAAAGTTTGGCAAGATGGTTATCATGCTGAAATAATTTATAGTAACTCTTTTATAAAGCAAAAAGTAGAATATATTCATAACAATCCTGTTAAAGATAAAATAGTTTCACTACCCGAGGATTACTATTTTAGTTCTGCAAGAAATTAGGTGGCTTGGATAATGATTTAGAGGTTATTTTACTAAATTTGTTTTGAAGTGGTTTGCGGGCACGGATTGCAAATCCGCGCTATCGGGTCAGAATATTACAATTAATATAGATACAGTTGCAAATGTTACCACGGTCTCTGTTACTGATGCCAACACAACAACTGCTGATTCTGAAATTGGAGCTAGAGATATTAGATGTACAAATGGTATAATTCACAGAATAAATAAGGTTTTATTACCTAACTTAGGTAACTAAAAATACAATTTAATAATATAATAGGGTTGACTTTAATTTGTCAACCCTTTTTTTATGGATTCAATTCAAATACCTTTTTACTATTAAACGCTTTTACAGCATCTATAATTACATTTTCTATAAATCCTAATCCTAAAGCTTGCAAAGCGCTTTCGATTGTTTCTCCTTTGGATGCTCCTTTTTTATCCATTCTACGTTGGATAACAAATAACTATTTTGGATAGCAACTAAAACCATAGACGTTTGATTGAGCAATAATTTGGCTCAAATCCGTTTAAACCTAAAACAATACTGCTTTAATTATTGAATGTATGAACTAGTCTACAATGGAGTAAAAGTCTATAGATTTGGTTTTGCAAATTAGAAGACTGTCAAATAAAATACCATTTTTGTGATAAAAAAATATATAAGAATATCAATACAATATAGTAATAATCAAAAAAAAAAAAATTATTTTATAAATAATACGCAACCATTTTTTGTTTTTGTAATCATTAAGAAAATTAAAAAAATAATTAATAATTTAAAACAAAAAACAATGAAAAAATTTTCAAAAATTATCGGAATTGCATTATTATCTTTAACTATTTTCTCATGTAGTGATGATAACAACAACACTCCTGCTCAGCAAACAATTACAGACATTGCTGTTGCCAATCCAGATCTATCAATTTTGGTTACTGCACTTACCCGTACTAATCTAGCTGGCACTTTAGATGGTTCAGGGCAATATACTGTTTTTGCTCCAACAAATGCTGCGTTTACAACATTTTTCACTTCGCTTGGTGCTAATGTTACTGTGAATAA
>NZ_JBCGDO010000017.1:0-87308 GCF_038739835.1 Flavobacterium aureirubrum | reverse complement strand
TTTTTTCTTGTTTTTGTGATTAGTGAGTGTGATTCTTCGTTCCTCAGATTGACAAAATAATGAATTTTTTTATTCATTGTTTGATTAGTGAGTGTGATTCTTCGTTCCTCAGAATGACAAAAGGAATGTCATGTTTTTTCTTGTTTTTTAATTAGTGAGTGTGATTCTTCGTTCCTCAGAATGACAAAGTAATGAATTCTCTCTTTTTGTCATGTTGACGCAGGAAACATCACACTTGCTATTCTCGTATTGTGTCATTAGTGAGTGTGATTCTTCGTTCCTCAGAATGACAAAGTAATGAATTTTTTTATTCATTGTTTGATTAGTGTGTGTGATTCTTCGTTCCTCAGAATGACAAAAGAATGAATTTTTTTTATTGTTTTCATAGTTCAATTGTATCAATCTCCTTCATTAATCTATCGGTTTCGGTTAGGGCTACAATTATTTTTTGGTAGTGGCGAATGTCTTCATAGCTTAGTTCTCTGTCTTTTCTGTCTTTGAGCCATTTTTGGGCGGGTTGATAACCGCCGATGTAGAAATTCCAGGCTACTAGTGGAACATTGGCGAAGTATTGGGTTTCGTTGATGAATACGTTGCCTGCTTCTCGATACGCTCCACTTTGTTCCGCACTCGAAGTGACGGCTACAAACTTTGGTTTGGTTACTACATTATCGCCATCTTCAGGGTATTGCGTAATAAGTTTATCGACTGCTTCGCTTTCTAGTAAATGGATTTGGCGGAGTTGAGCACCTAAACCTACAAGGTTTTTAAAACCTTGCAGGTTTTTTGGATAAGGAACTCGTGGGAAATCTATTTTTAAAAACTCTTTGTATTTTTCTCTATAACTTGGGGAATGCAACACGGCATAGATGTAGTCTAGAATATCTATGGGTGCAAATGCATTATTATTGTTTTGCTGAGTAGAAGTATCATCACACTCGGTTGGATTAGCGTTATGTGATTTCTCCTGCGTCGAAATGACAAAGGAGTCTTTAGTATCTGGTTTTTCGGGTGCAAAATACATACCCAAATCCGTAGCCATTTTGTTGACTATTTCCATGTTTAGATTTGGAGTGCGAACTACTTCGTTTAATAAACTGGTTTGAGTTGTGGTTTCGGGGTATAGGTAGAGTGGGAAAATTGCTGACTGAGTAGTTCTTTCACCACATTTAGTTTCCATGATATTTTTTGAAATAAAAAAATGGTCACAAGTTTCAGATTTATTACTTCTTGCAGTTACTAAACCTAAATTATCATTTTTAATAAATTGTTGCATAATTTTAGGTTGAGGACTAGAATAAAGACCACGAGAATTTCCAGTATACAATGTAAAACGTTTATCAAATGGTCTATATAATGTTTCAATATAATTGTCAGAATTTACAAAATTTAAGCCATCATTTTTAGCTGTTTTATAGGTCCAATCTCTTGCATCTTTTAATCTATTATATTTTATTCTCCAAAGATTTTCATCCATTAGAATTAAATCTTTAATTTTATTTATTTGTTCTTCTTTTGAAAATGAAATATTTAATCCATCATTTGCAGACACAAATCCCACTGAATTTTTTACAAATAATTTATTAACTTGGAAACCTTTAGTATAAATTTCAAATAAAATGTTATCAGAATTAATAAAAAATAAATATGGTTTTTCAGGTTTTATTTCTTTGAATTTTATTGATTTTAAATTACTATCATTAAGGAATTTATATTTAATTTCTCTTTTGCCATAAATTTCTGAATGAAAAATATTTGCTAATTCTTCACTTTTTTTATTTCCTGTTTTAACAAATAAATTAATTGAAACACCTTGTTGAATATCAAATACATTTTGGTCAGTTGAACCATCGGGTGAAGTTTCTTTTTTATTACTATTTCCGTGTAAATCAATTGTGTAAATTTTATCAAAACTTTGTAATAAATGCCAACGCATGCCTCTAAAAGTTGGATTGTCTAAAAAACCATGAGGATTGATAAAGGCTAAAATTCCACTTCCATTTTTATCAATAAAATGTTGTCCAAAACGCATGAATTTTACATAATCATCATTTAACCAATGTTTACGCTCTTTAAAATGTTCTCCATCAACATATTTATAATCTTCAATTAAATCTGAAATCCATTTGCCATTATTAGAAGAAATTCCACTATAAGGCGGATTTCCAATAACTACCATCACAGGTGCATCGCGTTTTATGGCGTTGGCTTGGTCGGCTTCGTCACTTAGCCACGAACTAAAAAGTGTTTGAGTATCAGGATGTGCTTCTTCGAGACTGTTGGTTAGGAAAATTCTAAACCGTTGGTCGTCGGTAGGTTTGTAGCCAGTTTCGGTGAGTAGCATGTCCATTTTTAGATGTGCCATGGCGTAGGAAGCCATTAATAACTCAAAACCATTTAATCTAGGTATTAAATCATTGGTTACATATTTGCTCCAAATGCCTTGTTGTCCTTCGAATTTTTTGTGGATGTGTTTTACTACTTCGGCTAGGAAAGTTCCTGTTCCGGTAGCTGGGTCGAGGATTTGGACTTTGTGTACTTCGATTTCGGTTTCTACTTCTTTTAGTTTGGCGTCTTTTCCTTTGGTTTGGGTAACGGCTTTTTTCTTGATTTTAATTTTGCTGGTATCGGCAAGTCCTTCTTTTAGATTGAATTCGGTTTTGAGAATATCGTCTACGGCGCGAACTATAAAATTCACTACGGGTTGTGGAGTGTACCAAACGCCACGGGCTTTTCTTAACGCTGGGTTGTATTCGCCTAGAAAGGTTTCGTAGAAGTGGACTACTGGATCTTCTTGTTTGGTGGAACGCCCAAAGTTTTTCATAATCATAGCTACATCACTGGCAAGGAAAATAGAAACTAGTTCTTCTACTATCCAAACTAAGCGGTTGTCTAAATCATAACCTGCAATGTCTTGAAACAGCTTTCGAAGGAAAGGATTACTTTTTGGGATGAGCGAAGCGGCTTCTTCTCTAGAAAATGTGGGTAACGTTGGGTCGTGATAGCGAGCGGCAAACATTCCGTAGGCAATGGTTTGGGCATAGATATCGGCAAAGGCTTTGTTGTCTATATCGTGTATCAACATTTGTTGAAAGGACAGCATTTGCGATTTTAGTTGGGAACGGTTTTGATTTTCATCGTCTTTGTTTAACGATTTTTCGATAACATCTGCCATCAGTTTGGCTTTTCCTGCCATCATCTGCGCTAGTTTTGTTGGCGATTTGATGGTTTGGGAAATGGTTTGTGCAAAGTTTATGATAAGACTTTCAAACTGGTTGAAGTTTTCGGGTATTGGGATTATTGCGTTGTTTTCAATTTTGGCAATGGCAATTTTGGTTATAAACTCGCCCTCTTTATAAAAATGAAAATCTAAATAGTCGGTAAAAATTAAGTTGGTTAAACCGGCTTTGTATCGGTCAAATTGTTCTTTGAGGGTTTTGCTGGCAAGGTCAACTCCAATGTCTTTGGCTTCGATATAGCCAATAGGCACGTCTTTTCTAGTCAATACATAATCGGGTGCGCCACAGTCCACTCTTGCGGGTTCGTTAGTAACCAATACGTCAGGCAGTATAGCCATGATAAGGTTTTGTAAATCGCCACGATAGGAGTGTTCGCGGGCGTTTCCTGTTTTGTAAAGCGTATCGATTTTGGCGATGTATTGGGCTAAGGTCATATAAGGATGTGATTACATTTTCAAACTTACCAAAAATAAATGATTTTGACAATGTAAAGTAAACGGGTGTGGGTTTTCTTTTGATTGAGGGTAGGAGTGGTGGGTTGGGTTGCCGCAAAGACAGGAAGTCGAAATGGGATTTGGGTGGGAGCGATTTTTTTGTTGCTACGAAGTGGGGAAAATTAGCAGAGCTGGACTTCTAATGGTGTTTATAAAATGCTTACAGTCGTAATTATTCCTTCCTGTATGTGAATATATCGCATAAAATCAAGCTTATACTTTCCATTTGGTGCTGGTTTTCCCTCTAGATAAACCTTTTGACCATAATCAAGATTAAGATATTTATCATGTGTTTGTTCGAATTTTAAAATACCCTTATTAGATTTATGACTCACTAAAACAATGTCCAGTGGAATGTTAATTTTCTGTTTTTCTGTTTCAACTTCAATAAATTTTTCTATTGGTGTTTCAAGATAAGACTTTTTTAAAAAGTCTAAAACTCTTTCTATTGAATTTAATTCGCCATCATATTTATTTTCATTAATTAAAAATGCATATTCCTCTTTGCTGTCGACTTTAAGTGCTAAAATATTTTTATCGAAAAAACCGTGCTTAAACAGATAACTTTCATCCTTTCTGTCTATTAATAAGGAGTTGTTCCCAAGATATTCCCACTTAGCTTTTTCAACTTTTCCATTTTGTGAAATAAGTAAATCGTTATTCGCCCTGAATATGTAGACATTTTTATTGTTACCTATGTCGTCAACTACGACCCAATGTTGGTTTGTTAATAAGGCTAAGTCATCAAGTTTCTTTGAAAATTGTTTTAGTTTTGGAATTAAATCTGAGATAAAAGTCTTCATTATTTAACGGTTTTTTCTACTTCATGTGTTTGGTTGTCACTGTCGTCAGAATGTAAAGAAATTTCCACAATTACTTCATCAAATATAGTAAATAATTGTAAGTGAAAAAAACCACATAAATTTTGCAGTTATTTTTCATTTGAAACCACACGAAGGTATTTGGGTGGTAGCGGTGGGATTCGCTCGCCAGAAATGATCGTTATTATTAAATGTTATCTTTTATTTTTTCACATAAAATAGTTTTATAATTTACAGATATTTTTAAATTATTATTTTCAATGTTTAAGACTAAAATACTTATGCTTGAATCTTTTAAATTTATGGTGATTCTTTTATTTTTATTAAGCCATGAACCGCATGCTACTTTAATATTGTTTGTTTTATAAACAAAATAACCAGTTAACCAAAATTCAAAAGTTTCATTTTCAAACCTCCAAACACCAATTATTTTTTTAGAGCTCATTGCTAATGTTTCTATTTTACTTTCTACAAAAAATAAGTTTGTTTTTTCAATTTTATCATCAAACTCTTCAATTGTTATAATTCCACTATCAAGTAAACTTTTTAACTGTCTGTATTCTATAGAATTTTTTATATCTAATTCTTTTTTTTGGTTTTCAATTTTGTCAACTTTAGAGTTAAACTCATCATCTGTAATTATACCTTTCTCTTTTAATTCTATTAGATTATTTTTTGCTGAATCAAGATTTTGTTTATTTTCTATGTTTTGTCTTATTGTTTTTGCTTCAGTTGTATTTTCGGCTTGATATTTATTTATTGCTAAAACTAATAAAATTGAAATCCATTGTAATGGCGGAAAGATTATACAACAAACTAATCCAATTTTTTGAACTTTTGTAAAACTATTAGAATTCCATACATATAAAGATGTGCCTGTAGCTAAACCAACTAAAATTCCTACTGCAATATTATCATTCATATTTTTTCAATATTTTTTTTAAATCAATTTAATATGAATTCTAAAGAAATTATTTCAATTTATTTTTTCTCTCCAGTTTTAGTTTTCAAAATATTATTAAAAATATTTCTTCCAACACCAACAAAAATTTTTGACTTAGCGTCAATTTTTTCTTCCTCGGTAAGATTTGAAAATGCTAATAGACGATTTGTAAAAGCAGTTCCTTTTCTTCTATTCCGATTGGAAAGATTTTGGTTTACCAATACTTTTTCATCAGCTCTTGTAAAAATAATAACTCGAATATTTTCTTTAAGTCGTTCACCAATTAATTCCCACCAAATTTTGTCTGTTTGTCCAATTGAAGAACCATAAATACAAATTATTTCTGCCTTATTGATTAGATTTTTAAAATCTCTATCGAATTTATGATTAATAGCTTTATTGCATTCTGGTTTTAAAAGTTCTTCAACAACATCTATATCATCATGGAATGCATTATTCTCGATTTGTTTAATGTCGTTAACACCAAGAACCATATCCTTATCTAAGTATCCGTGTATATGGATTATTTTTTTCAATGTTATTGGTCTGTTACTACGGTTATTACCTAGTATGTTGTTAGGGATATTTTCTAAAAGTTTGTCTAAAGAATAAGTGTAATTGAATGTTACGATGTTTGTTATCCATTCTTCGGTATGTCTATTGCTTCGAAAATCACGAATGTCTTCAAAACTACCAGTTTCTAAATATTTTTCAGGATAACTTAGGTATTCACATAGCTTATTTCTATCATAATGATTAAAATCAAACCTTTCAAATTCTTTTTTTAAATAATCTGCTAAAACTCGTTTTATGTCTTCAGTAATAATATCAACTTCGTCTTTAGAGGACAAATTTCTGGTATCCTGACCAATTGCGGTTTCCAAACAAGACCAACTTTCATAGTTGTCTTTTATCCTTTCCTTCAATCCCATTATTACATCATTATCATTTTTTGATTTTATATATTCTGGATAAAAATCTGAATATTGGGTTTTCATTCCTAGATTCATATCAAAACCATTGCCTATAATAAACAGTATATTCATAATTTCAATTTGTCATTTTTGTCTTTATGCAAATGTTCCGTTAAATGTCTGTTAACGTCAGACTGTAAAAAAACCTCCACATCCGAGCGATAGCTAACAGTCGAGGTAATCTCTTTTTCAAATATACTAAAATACTTATAAGAAAACCAGCCTGTAAGTTAGCATAATTGTTATTTTTTTATTTGAAACCATGTGAAGGGATTTGGGTGATAGCGGGGCTGGTGGGTAGGAATTGCAAATCTGTGCGAGCGGGGTTAATAACTTAAATATTCGTTTAAGATAAATATTTCAGGATGTTGATGGTCAATAACTCCTGAATTGTGAATTAGTAAGCCTTTTTTTAGTGTTGATTTTTTTGATTGCGACTCACTAATGCGAATTTTTCTATAATGTAAATTAGCATCAGTAAATTCAAATTCATTATTTAATCTTTTAATAGTGGCTATAATATAATTTGTAAAACATTCACCTGCTTCTAATTGTTTTTTTGCAGAATCTAAACCTTTTTTTAATTCTATTAAAAATATAAAAAGATGGTTACCATCTTCTACGAACATAACGTAATCACACATTTTTTTAAGGTTGTCGATACCAGTTGCCTTAAAATATGGAAAGATAGAGTCCTGTGCGTCGAATTTATATAAAGTGTAATTAAGACCTGCTTTCGCCACAATTTTTCTTCGCATTTCAAATCGAATTCCTTTATTATCTATATCTGCTTCAATAAGAAAATTATTTCCATCGAGATATCTTTCGTGAAGAATTTCATTTATTGCACCTAATCTACTCATGCTATTCTAATTTACCATATCTCATTGTGTAATACAAATCGTTAGTCAGTTCATTCTGCAGTTTAATTTCGTCATCTATTGAAGGAATTTCAAAACCATATTCACTAATTTTTACACTATTAACATCAGCTTGAGATTTTGATTTATAATGGAAGTAATGCACATCAATACAAGATTTATCAATATATTCATCATCCTTAAACTGATGTTTTTCTTTTATAGAGATTAAATTTTTGTCGTTAGATGATAACATAATTAAATTATTAATTTCTCTTAATATATAATCACTGTGCGTACTAATAATGAGGTTAAGCCCTTTGTTCATAAGCCTAGCAAGTATTCGCGTCAATTTGATTTGATTATCAGGATGCAAATTTAATTCGGGTTCATCTATGATAACTAAATCATTTTTTTGTGCAGTATGTTTCAAATAAATTATGAGCCCTGCTAATGTTTTTACAATAGAAGAACTTTGATGAAAAGATAAAGTTCTACTTTTTGAAGTTTTGTTACTTAAAAATTCCACATTTCCTTCCTTACCAATAATAACTTTACCGTCTAACAATTCTTTCTCAATTTCAATTGCAAAATCATAATAAGTACTATTAGTTTTCTTAATGGTTTCAAGATCATCCGCAACTTTTAAACAATCTCTAATTGGTTGTGGATATCTGTTTGAAGCATTCAAAAACAGTTCAAAAGGGTTGACATCTTTATTAGAGGAGAGCTGCTTAATTAAATCATATCGCTCATTATTCTTTATTGACAATTCTTTATTGAAAGTAAAGATTGAATTTCTCTCAACGGGGAAAATCGTTGAGGACATAACAGGATAATAAATTAGTTTTGAGTATAAAATGGATAAAAACACCAAGTCAAAGTATCTGACAAAAGATTCATTTTTAATTATATCTTCTTCCAATATTACTTTGATGACATTTTCTTTTTCCTTAATTATGGTAAAAGTATAATCGTGAAATTTTAGTTTATCATTTAGTTTGATTTTATGAATTCTTAAAATAAACTCTTCCTTAGTTTCTGTCAAATCTATTTCTGTTTTTAAGAAGAAATCGTTAGATTTACTTTCGGGTATCGAAAAAAGTTTCCATAAATTAGGTTTTATTTTGTTGCTTTCCTTTGCCTTAAAGTCGTACATTTGATCAAGATCGAGTGGAATTTCTACAACATTACTTTCTAGTAACAGATCTATTAATTTTTTATCAAGCTTTATTCCGAAACTTTTATTTCCCAATGATGTAATAGAATAAAGTATATAAGCCATATATGTTTTTCCTGTGCTATTTCTCCCACAGAAAACATTTAACCTTTTATTTAAGTCGATTGTAGCGCTTTTAACTGCGCCTAAATTTTTTATATTAACTTTCATCCTCTTTTTTTTTCAAAGATATGTTTTATTTTCAATTTTAATCGAGCGTCTCAAAATCTTGCACAAAACTCGTATATACCCAAAACAAGTTTAGCATTTACTTCCTAAAAAATACTGATAGCCAAAACTTTTTTCTAAATATACTTTTTCCCAAATCTAAAAAATAAACCCTACAAATCAAAGCAAACTACTGCTGTTGTTGCTTTTAATTCCTTGCCATTGACAGTCTCACTCTTTTAATAGTGTTTCTTTCGTTTTATTTTTCACAAACCTAAAACAAAAAAAATGTTCCATTTTACGGTTTCCCGTAAAGAGGCTATTTTTTTTATTAATTATAATAGTAGGGTAGTTATGCTGAGTAAAGTGCCTTTGTATAAAGGGCTAATCTATAGCGGCAGCCAGCATGGTGCGCAATGGAAGCGGGTGTAGAAAAAATCGCCAAACCCTTTACTATGCATAAAATCAAAAGATTACGGATTTTTGAGTTATTAACTCGATAGTACGGTTTTCCGTAAAGTACTATTTTAGTTTATGGGAAAGATGTAAAAGTACAGCAAGGGATTATGGCGTTTATAGAAAATGCTGTGTGGTCTTTAGAGAAAAAACGGTCGAGCGTCGGAAAAAAGAGTCGGTCGTCGGAAAAAAGAGTCGAGCGTCGGAAAAAAGAGTCGGGCGTCGGAAAAAAGAGTCGAGCGTCGGAAAAAACGGGTGGGCGTCGGAAAAAAGAGTCGAGCGTCGGAAAGCTATCTCTACGGTCTTGGAAGCTATCTCTACGGTCTTGGAGTAGGCAACTAGAGCAAACTTTGGTACAGAAACAAAAAAAGTGCCCCGTTTTGTTTACTAAAAAACAATAAGCCACAAAAAGGTCGTAAAAGTGTTTGAAACCACCAACAAGCGTGTTCGCTGGTGCGCATCTGGTAATTTTTAGTAAAAGAGTAAAAACGACAATTACCCTAACCAAATAGGGCAGTAGATAAAGTCATCCCGCAATAAATAATTAGTTTTATCATTACAGTTTTACATTTTGTGACTAATTCCAACAACAAATAGTACCATCAATAGCAGTAAATGAACAATCAACCAAGCTCTTTGCCAAAGCGGTCTATTATTCCATTTCCTATTTTGGTCAAAAGGGTCGAAAATTAATGCAATTCCCAACGATGACGCGCCATCGAGATAATCCTCTTTGATTACAACACGATAAACCATCAGGAAAACAAACAAAGCATACAATAGGCTAAACAGGGCTAAAATTTTTAGATTCTTCCATGAGTAAACAATACATTTAATTACTACTACTAGTACTGATCTTTCTTAATTATTTTATTATCAAAAGTGCAATTGCCTGCTAGAGTTGGAGTTACTTCTTTTGTAACTTATAAACGTTTACACCAATCGCATAACCATAAACTGCCTCTTTTGCTGTAGCGTAAATTCTAATTTTATTACAAGCTCTACCCAAATCAATTTTAGTCCATGTTTTTCCACCATCAAGGGTTTCATACCCGCTATTCATGGTGCCCACAAAACCATGATTTTCGTCTAAAAATCCTATACCAAATTCGCGTGCAGCAGCATCTTCCACTAAATTTATTTCTACCCACGAGTTGCCACCATCTGTGGTTTTTGCAATTCGTTGTTGTTTCACATTGGGGTCAGGATTATAGGACTGAATGGTAACATAACCCACTTTCTCGGTAGGGAAAGAAACCTTCCAAGTAGTTTCAAAAGGTCTATTGGATTGGTACACTTTTTTCCAAGTTTTGCCACCATCTGTAGTTTTTAAAAGCAACGCATTGGATTGTGAAATATCTTCACTAGTTGCGGCACAGGCGATTCCGCTGTTTTTGTCAAACATTTTAATGTCAAACAACATTTTGCAATCTTCATTCAAGCTTTGCGATGTCCATGTTACACCACCATCATGGGAAACTATCATATTGGCCGGACTTCCTACTCTTCCCACAGCATAGATATGGTGTTTGTAATCAATTTTTCCGTGATTGATATATTGTTCTTTGACCACATCTATCGCACAAAGTCCTTTTACATAAGGTCCTTTGTAGGAAACAGGGTTCCAACTTTTACCACCATCTTTTGTACCATATAGCGGAATAGTATCGCTAACATTAGGAAAATAATCAGTACCTACCGTACCTACAAAACCCACATTTTTGTCAAGAAATGCAATGGTTCTAAAAAAAGAACCTTTTTGTTCTAGTTGTTTTTCCCATGTTTTGCCGCCATCGGTAGTGTGAAAAATTTTTCCATAACCATTAACATACCAACCTGTATTTTCATCTACAAAAGTAATGTCGTCTTGCTTGCCAGGATAGGGTTCCGTTTCTAGTTTGTTCCAAGAAAATTCTTGAGCAAATGATAGGTTTACTAGAAAATATAAGAATAATACATATTTCATTTTAAGATAATTTGATTAGCATATTAATGTTGTTATTTTTTTTCAATATTTAACCACTACAAATCTAATAACCGATATGGATTAAAAATTATCAAAAATTGCTAATTTTTGCATTTCATATTTTTAGGAGGAATGCCAAATTCATTCTTAAATGCTTTAGAGAAATTGGCAGGATTTGAAAATCCAGTGATGTAAGTACAATCAATTATTTCTGTTCCTTCGAGTAATAATGCTTTTGCTAAATGTAATCGCTTTTGACTAATGTATTGATAAGGAGTAACATTAAACATTTTCTTGAATAATCGAATAAAATGGTATTGTGAAATTTTTGCTTCAAGTGCAATGGTATCTAAGTTAATTTTATCTAAATAATGAGTATCCATGAAGTTTTTAGCATCGTAAATAAAATCCAAAAGTTTGCCGTTGGTTTCTTCTTTAATTGCCTTTAAGCTCTGAAAATGGGTGAAGATGTACTCTTGATCTTTTACAATACATTCGGCTAAAGAATAAAAAATATCATTTGTAAAAAAGGTTTTTTCGGTATTGTTTTCTTCAACCTTTTGCGCTATTTGATTTATAGCATATCCTAGATTGGTGCTGGCGGCATTATATTTTTTTGACATCCATTCTTGTTCAAAAATAAATTTTTTGAAGGTTTGATTTTTTGAAAATGAAAAGTCAATAATTTCTTCAATTTTTGATTTTGCAATGTCAATACAGATACCTTTAACAGGCTCTTTGCTATCAATTATTATTGATGCCTCTATACTTTTATTTCCTACTACATATTCGCCTGACGAAACACTATATTTTTTATTGTTTAACTGATATAGTTCTTTACCAGAAAGAACATATTTAGCAGAGAAATTATTGAATTCAATTTTGTTTTCATAGTTAAAAACACTTGAAACTCTTATTTCATTTCCACTATTGTCTGATGCAATTGCCTTGTTAATTAACATAACTTTTTTTTCAAATAAGTTTTAACTATTGTGTAAATGTTACACTTTAAATACAAAACTTTTATAGCTATATCAAGATATTGATCTTGAATTATTTTTTTAACTTCTACTGCGGTATGATTAGCGTTCTTTACTCTTTCTTCTTATCCTGCTTAGAGTTTCGGGCTTTACTCCAATGGAAGAAGCTATATATTGCAATGGAATTTGGTCAATTATTTGAGGATTTTCAGCAATCAAGTTATTGTATCTTTTTGTTTGAGAATCCAAAATAAATGAGAGCTCTCTTTTTTTTCCATTGATATAAATGTGTTCATATAGCTTTAAAAATAATCTTCTAATATTTGGTCTCGCTTCCGACAAATTTTCAATTTCTCTGAAATTGGCTTTATAACAATCACAATCCGTTAATGCTTGAATATTGAAAAAAGTAGGTGTTAATTTTCGAATTGAAAACAATTCGGCATATATAGTAGGACTAAATAAAAATTTAGTTGTAAACTCTTCGCCATCTTTCAAATGGTATACTCTAAAAGTTCCCTTATTAAAAAAATACAAATCTTTAACATAGGTTCCTGAAGCAAGAACATGATCCATTTTCTTAACGCTCATCGGTTCAAACAAATCTTTCAAATCAGTCATTTCTTTTTCTGTTAAAGCGGCAAAATGCGTGGTAAATGCTTTAAAATTCTCCATGTTATAGTTCTTTAAAAATGCGTGCTTTAATTCTACTTAAAGTTTCAGGTTTGATACCCAAATAGGATGCAATATAACGTTGCGGTATTTCAGCTATTACTTTTGGTCGTTCAGCAAAAAGTTTCATATATCGTTCTTGGGGTGTATCAAAAATAAATGAATGCTGTCGAGCCATACCAAAAAGATATAAATGTTCCAGAAATTTAAAGAACACCGACTCAATTGTTGGATATCGATCAATCAACGTATCTAATTCGGAAAAATTAGCTATCATCCCAGTACAATTTTTTAGTGCTTGAACATTCATTTTGGTTGGAACAGTACCTCTCACAGCTAGTAAATCGGTAACTATTGTTGGACCAAAATAAAAATGAGTAGTTATTTCTTCATTTTCTTTATTATAATATCCTCGCATAACACCCTCATTAATATAAAATATACTTGATACCATTTCACTTTCAATAAACAAATGATCTAGTTTATTGATAGATAGCGGTTTAAATATCCCTATGAAAGCCTCTAACTCTTCATCGCTTAATTTCTCAAATCGCGATAAAAAAAATCTAATATTATCCAACATGCACTTACATTTAATAATTTATGACAGTGTCATTTTTTAATTGAACATATAATCATCCTTAAAAATCATTTTAAAAAAAAGGTTGTGTTTTTCTGATTTTGCGTTTAGCTTTTTAATGTCTTCGAATTTAGCGATAAATACATCAGATTTTTTTACTGTTACAAAATTTCTATTAGTTTCTTTTTTGGTAATTATAGCATTTAAATCGGAAAAAAAGATAGGACTAAAGTAAAATTTAACATGATGCATTTTATTGTTATTTTCAATGTATGATTTTAATACACCATTATCTAAAAAGTACAAATTGACTATATCCTGATTTTTTGCTATGATAAATTCATTTTGGTTAATTGTCAATGGTTCAAATAAATGTGCCAGAGTAAACAACTCTTCGGTAGTGAATTTCACATACTTTCTTGTAAACTGTTCTAAATTATGAAGCATAAAATTAGTTTAAAGATTTAAAAAAATTAGAGTTTGCAACGCTTTTGTTACTTACAAACTCTAAATCAAACAAAATGAAATATAAAACGAACTAACTGTTAAAATTGAAATCTGTAACCAAAGTCGGGTTGAAATCCTATTTGGTCAATTTGATTTACTTGCTGTGTTACTCTATTAAAATCTCTTGAAAACACATTGCTATTATCAGTAATATTTTGTAAATCAATATAGAATTGGTGCGAACTCTTTTTCTTTTTACTATTGAATTTAAAGCCAAATTTCAAATCCAATCGCAAATAAGGATCATATTGTTCGCTAAAAGCATTGGCTTCATCTCTTATCTCGAAGCCAGCTGCTTGTGATGCTGCTAAATCTACAGGTGTATAATATCTTCCACCGGCAGTAGTAAATTTAGTATTGATACTAAATATATTCTTTTTGGCTTTACCTATTTTGAATTCTTTTCCTGCCAACGCATTGATTACATATCCATTATTAAAAGGGGAATTTCTTTCAATACCATCACTACCCGTATATTTACTTTCAAAAAGCGAAGTGGTGAAAAGTAAATTATAGCCTTTACTAAAGAATTTTTCCAAAGTAAATTCTACACCTTGATTAAAACCTGTACCGGTGCTCACTAAAGAATTTTTGTCGACAGTAAATCCAAAACTTGCACCTTCGGTTAATGAAGAGTAACCTGATGGTGTTTTTTCAACCGCTGCTTTGTCAATATCTTGATAATACACCTCAACTTTAGCTCTCCATTTGTCGGCGAAACGCAAATCATAGCCTATAACATAATGTGCACTTCTAGTCATATCTAAGTTTCTATTGCTTTGAACTAGGTTTCCATTTATGTTTTCATTTAAGAATAAAAGTGGCGCTGTTACATTTTGATGGTGCAAACCATAACCAATATTCACAGCACTTTTGTTGTTAATGGCATAGGTTAATGCAGTTCTTGGTTCGAAAACAAATTCATCATTCAAAGAAAAATATTGTCCATGTAAACCAGCATTAAACGTTAATTTCTCGGTCAAACGAAATTGGCCTGTGGCATAAGGTTGTATAATGGAATACGAACCATCATTATCAATCAAATTCACAAAATCGGGTTGACCATCGCCATCATTATCGTTTTGTCTATCTCTATCTGTCAATTTGTTTTCTAATGAGAAATTTTCGAATAGCAAACCACTTCTAAATGTTATTTTCTTAGAAATTTTAGAGTTGAAAAGTGTAGAAAACGTTATTCTATCTTCGGTATTATCTACTTCAGTAAACCGAAGTTTAAACTCTGTAGGAGTATCTAAATTAAAATAACGGTCTTCCTCATAAGTGTTGCCCGATGTAGAAGCGCTGATTACGGTTTTTAAATACGATTTTGTGCCAATGTCAATAGTATGTTTCAATCCAACAACACCAAAATTTGACGTTACAAAGGCGTCTTCATCTCGAGTGGCAAATAAATCATCGCTCGATAATTCTACATCATCACCAATCAAATCTATATTAGAATTTCCTAAAATCCCAAAAACCGAAAAGTTACCCATTTTTCCTTTTCCAAAATCTAGATTAAAGGAAATGTCATTATAGTTTGGTTGTGCAGCTGTTCCAGCTAAGCCTAATGCGCCAACAATTCCATAGCGCCCAGCTACTAAAAACGAACCTCCTTTTTTACCCATCGGACCTTCCGCCATAAACTCGGCACCCGGAAATGCAGCAATACCAACAGCGTATTCGTATTCTTTATTGTTTCCTTTTCGCAAACCTAAATCAAAAACTCCTCCTATAGCATTACCATATTCAGCAGGAAAAGCAGAAGTTATAAAATCAGAATTGGCTAATAAATTTGGATTCAATGCTGAAACTGGACTACCAGTAGTTCCTAAAGTGGCAAAATGATTAGGACTTGGAATAGGAATTCCTTCTAATCGCCAAAGTAATCCAGTTGGGGAGTTTCCTCTAACAACAATATCATTCCTACTATCATCGGCAGTTGAAACACCGGCAAAATTGGATGCTAATCGCGCTACATCACTTCGTCCTCCTGCATAACGGTTTACTTCTTCGGGAGAAAATTGACGGACAGATACTGCGGCTAATTTATTGATGGATTTTGCTTTGTTATTACCATCACTAACAATAACGACCTCTTCTAAGGTGTTGAATTTTTCAATTAATGAAACTGAAATGATAACATCTTTTCCGCTAGTCACATCAATATCTGGTACTGTTGAACTTTCATACCCCATAAAACTTACTCTGATGGTTTGCCGTCCTAGTGGTACATTTAACAATTCAAAATTTCCTTTTTCGTCTGTGATGTTATTTATACTTGGGTTTCCCAATAATTCAATAGTTGCACCAGGAATAGTTTTTTCGGATTGTTTATCTGTAATCGTTCCTCTAATTACTCCTGTTTGTGCAAAAGAAATTAAACTTGATAGCGATAAGAATAAAATAAATAGTTTTTTCATTTGTCTTGTTAATTAATTTTCCACAAAATTATAGTGGAACTATCTATCCAAAATTGACCAAAGTCAATAAAACAAATTTTAAAAGATAATGGCAATGTGTTGCAGACCAGTTTTATAATAAAACACTAGTTTGCGAAGTGTAGTGAAGTTAAGTTTTGGGATTTTTGTTAAAAAAAGCTACTTCAACATTATTGTATTGTCAAGAAGAATTGTCAGGCGCACGAAATAGAATAAAACCAATAAAAAAACCATCCCAATAGTATCGAGATGGCTTTTAAGATAGAGTATTCGAAGATTACGCGTCGAGGTCGACAGTAGTAGCTTCGGCTATTTTTTTATAAGTACCATTTTCAAGTTTTTCTCTAATGGCTTCAAAAGCAGTGAGTGTTTCTTCGACATCGGCTAGAGTGTGCGACGCCGTAGGTATCATTCGCAATAAAATAATTCCTTTTGGAATAACAGGGTAAATAACGATGGAAAGGAAGATGCCGTAGTTTTCTCTTAAATCATTCACCATCACCATCGCTTCAGGTACGGTTCCTTCTAAATAAACCGGGGTTACGCAGGTATTGGTGTCGCCAATGTTAAAGTTTCGGGCTTTTAATCCGTTTTGTAACGCGTTTACATTTTCCCATAATTTATCTTTTAAGCCTGGATTGTCTCGTAATAATTGCAATCTTTTTAGCGCGCCAACGGTTTGAATCATAGGTAACGCTTTGGCAAACATTTGAGAGCGTAAATTGTATTTCAAATAATCGATTACATCTTGATTGGCAGCAATAAAGGCACCGATACTCGCCATTGATTTAGCAAACGTTGAAAAATAGACATCAATTTGGTCTTGTACGCCTTGTTCTTCGCCTGCACCAGCTCCAGTTTTTCCTAGTGTTCCAAAACCGTGCGCATCGTCAACCAATAGTCGGAAATTGTACTTTTTTTTCAAGGCTACGACTTCTTTCAGTTTGCCCTGTTGCCCACGCATTCCAAAAACACCTTCGGTAATGAATAGAATGCCACCACCAGTTTCAGTTGCCATTTTTGTGGCACGTTGCAGGTTTTTTTCCATGCTTTCAATGTCATTGTGCTTATAGGTAAATCGTTTACCACTGTGCAAGCGAACGCCATCGATAATACAAGCGTGTGCATCTACATCATACACGATGATATCATTTCGAGTAACCAGCGCATCTATAGTAGACATAATGCCTTGGTAACCAAAGTTGAGCAAATAGGCTGCTTCTTTATGAACGAAAGCTGCCAATTCGTTTTCTAGTTGTTCGTGAACATTGGTATGACCGCTCATCATTCGTGCGCCCATTGGATACGCTGCGCCATATTGTAGGGCAGCATCAGCATCGGCTTTGCGCACTTCGGGGTGATTGGCTAAGCCCAAATAATCATTGATTGACCAGTTCAATATTTCTTTGCCGTGAAACTGCATTCTTGGTCCAAGTTCGCCTTCTAGTTTTGGGAATACATAATATCCTTCGGCTTGTGATGCCCATTTTCCTAACGGACCTTTATTGTTTTGTATTCTTTCGAATAAATCTTTTACCATTTTAATTACTTTTTAAAACTCTGCAAAAGTAATCATAAATAAAATTACTCTTGGTGAATCAAAATATAAAATTTTTGATTTTTTACAACGACATCCATGGTCGGAAAAAGGAGTTAGTATGTTTTATACTACTGCTTTGATTGCTTTAAAAAGGTCTTCTTTATTAATGGGTTTAGATAAATATTTATTCATGCCCACTTCTATTACTCTTTCTTTGGTGCTTTCCATGACATCAGCAGTCACGGCGATAATGGGAATATTTTTGTTTTTTTCGCCAGCTTCACCTTTTCTGATGACGATGGTGGCTTCATAGCCGTCCATAATCGGCATTTGCAAATCCATCAAAATAATATCGTAGTGATTTTCTTTTAGTTGATTGACGCCTTCTTCGCCGTTATTGGCAAATTCGACGGTGGTATTTAGCCATTTTTTGGTAATCATTTTAATAACCATTTGGTTCATTGCATTGTCTTCGACAACTAATATTCTTTTTCCTTGTAAGTCAAATTCTTCTTTTGTTTCGGCTGCTATCAGCAAGGCTTTGTCATTTACAATTTCGTAGTCAAGCTCAATGGTACAAACGGTTCCCAGACCAATCTGACTTTGAATGTCTACTTTGCCATTTTGCAGTTGTACTAATGATTTTACTATAAAAAGTCCTAGTCCTAAGCCGCCAAATTTTCTCTTGTCGTTGATGCTTTCTTGGGTAAAAGAATCGAATATACTATTTATTTTTTCTTTTGGTATGCCAACACCCGTATCATTTATGGTAAATAGGATTTTAGTTTTATGAGCGTCAGCCGTTTTTGCCTCGACCTTAAATTGGATACTTCCTTCGTATGTAAACTTCACGGCATTGCTCAGCACATTGTGTACAATTTGGCTAAGTCTAACCACGTCGCCTTTTATAACGGATGGTATAAATTCGCCTTTTTGAAAAGTAAATTCTATTCCTTTATCAGTAGCTTGACGCTTAAAATTGTTGCTGATATTTTCAACAGTTTTTATTAAATCAAAGTCGGTTACTTCGAGTTTAATTTCATTTTTTTCAATTTTGGAAAAGTCTAAAATATCGTTAACGGAACTCAGTAGGCTATAGGTTGAGTATTTTATAATTTGACTGTTGTTTACAATTTGCTCGTCTTTGGTACTGGTAGCAATGGTTTTTGCAGTGTTTAGAATTGCATTTAACGGTGTTCTTAATTCGTGGCTGATGTTAGAAAGAAAATACGACTTCAGTTCGTTCATTTCTTCCGATTTTTGAAGTGCTATGGTCTGGAGTTCTTGTTTTTCATTTTTTAATTGCCTAATTAAGTTTGCCATGGAAAGCGACAGAAATATTACTTCTATTCCTGTTCCTATTTTTGAGCCGTTTTCTGTCCAGAAATTAAAGGGAAGGATGCTAAAATTCTTGAGTATGAACACTACAAACCCGCAAATTAAAAACAAAATACCAATCGAAAAAAACTTATCAATTCGATTCGTTTTATTATACACTGATATTTGTAAAGCAATGATTAATAGTAACAAAATGAGACCTAAACCATTGGCCAATGGATAAGCATATTCCAAAGCATTTGGCACTACAAACAGCGACACTAGTAGTAATCCATCTAAAACATAAAGGATGTAAAAAGCTTTATTGATAACCGTATTATGGTCTATTATTTTTAGAAAGACTTGTGCATAGCGTCCCAGAAAAAAATTAGCTACACAGGCAAAAATAGCCACTGCATGCAACGAAAACCATCCCGCATTTGGGGTAATGAATTTATAGAAATAACCATCAACTGAGAATTGTAATAAGCCAATAAAAACTACATACATACTATAGTAGAAAAAGGTAGTATCTCTCAACCCAAAGAAGAAAAATAAGTACAAAATGGCGGCAATAATCAAAATTCCATAGAAAAAACCGAAAACAAATTGTTCAAAAGCACTTTCTTCTAATAAACTCTCCGCTCTATGCAATACTAAGGGCATTGAGAGCATTTCGCCATCGCTTTTTATATGAAGGTAAAATTGTTGTATTTCGTGGGGTTTCAAACTAATTTTGAAGATAGTTTTTCGTACATCGATATTTCTTTTATGGTAAGGAATAGCGTCGCCACTACTCAGTTTTGAAATTGTTTTGTCTGCTTTTATTATATATAAATCAGCTATATCAGTAATCGGTCGTGCAGTTTCAAAATAAAATAATTGTTCTATGTTGGTTTCATTTTTTAGCTTAAATTTTAACCAAATGTTACTTGCTGTAAATCCAAAATCGAAATTTTCATTGGGGATGTATTTGAATTTACTCGCAGGAATTTGTTGTACTTCGCTTAAAGTGAGCTCTTTGTTTTTTACATCAATAAACTCAGTATATTGATGTATTGAACTTTTTTTTGAAATGTTATCGTCTTTGATTATAAATTGTGCATTTGTTTTGGTAAAAGATAATAAAATGAGGCACAGTAGTAAACAAGTTTTACTATTTGAATAAGTCATATAAATAGTATTCATGCAGCAGGTGTTTGTTGTATTTACGTTTAAAATTTATCGATAGCTGGGTGGACAATTTAGGTGATTTTTTTTGTACTAAAAAATATCACATGCTAAAATGTAAGGCAAGCACATTTTTTTGCACTGGGCAGCAGTAGATAGAATGAACGTTTATCTGCTGAGTAGCAGACTGTCATTTGATGTAAAGTTTGATTTTAATTTTACAGGTAATTTCGGCCTGCATCATGAACAATTAAGGCTTGACTTCCACCTTGTGGTTTACTATTTCTTCGTTTACTCCATTTCTCAATTTCTACCGCCCAAAATACGATACTTGATAAGCTCAAACATATCAATAGTTCTACTGCCGAAAGTGCTTGTGTTCTGAAAATATCTTGTAAAAATGGTACATAAATAACTGCGATTTGTAAACCAAGTGTCAAAAAGACAGCACCTAATAATTGCTTATTGCCAAAAACACCTTGATTAAAAAGTGACTTCCATTCGCTACGAATAGCCATAGCATGCCCCATCTGAGATATACTTAAAACAGTGAATACCATGGTCATCCATTTCTCATTTCCGGCATGAATTGCCCAACCTTGTGTGCCAATGCAAATAGCGCCCATCAGCAATCCTACCCAGAGAATATGAACGCCTACACCGCCACTGAAAATACTTTCATCTGTTTTGCGTGGTGGTCGTTGTAAAATATCTTCTTCGGCTTGCTCTGAAGCAAAAGCAAGTCCGGGCAGACCGTCTGTTACCAAATTTATCCACAGAATATGAATGGGTAACAGTGGAATAGGTAAACCAATAAGCGGCGCTAAGAAAATAGTCCATACCTCACCACTGTTACTGGTCATGGTATACTTTATGAATTTGCGGATATTGTCAAAAATTCTGCGACCTTCTCGCACAGCTTTTATAATTGTGGCAAAATTATCATCTAACAAAATCATGTGTGCTGCTTCTTTAGAAACATCTGTGCCGGTGATGCCCATGGCAATACCAATGTTGGCTCGTTTTAATGCTGGTGCATCATTCACTCCATCGCCAGTCATTGCGACAAAGTGATTTTTCTTTTGTAGTGCTTTTACAATATTTAGTTTTTGTTCGGGTGATACACGGGCGTATACTTTGATGTATTCGATTTCTTTCTCAAATTCTTCTTCTGTAAAAGTAGCAAGTTCCAGACCTGTAATGACTCTATCGGTTTTGTGTCTTAAAATTTTTGTTTCTGTGGCAATAGCTTTTGCAGTAATAGGATGGTCACCTGTAATCATAACTGGGGTAATACCCGCAGTATGACAATCATCTATTGCTTGTATAACTTCCTCTCTTGGCGGATCAATCATTGCCACCAATCCAATGAATTTGAGATTATTTTCAATGGTTTCAATGGAAATACTGTTGGGTAAGGTATCAATATATTTTATAGCATATCCTAAAACTCGTTTTCCTTGCTGGGCAAAATTTTCGATAGCTTTATTTATTTCCTCTGAATTTACCTCATCGCATTTACTAACTATTGTTTCTACTGCGCCTTTGGTGACAATAAGCCATTTTCCTTTTAAGTGGTAAATGGTTGTCATGCATTTGCGCACGGAATCGAAGGGCAATTCGTGTTGGCGTTTAAAATCAGTCAACCATTTTTGGTCGTAGTTTTTATTTTTTCTGGTATACTCCACTAAAGCCACTTCGGTTGGGTCACCTTTTAGTATTTTATCTTCGACTTCGATGACATCGTGGTTGAGTTCCATGGCTAGCAATAACAATTCCTCTCCAGAGAAGGTTTCAATCTTTACCTCTTTTGGTGCAATCCAAGCGTCCATCACTGTCATTTTATTTTGGGTGATGGTTCCTGTTTTGTCAGAACAGATGTAGGTAACAGAACCTAATGTTTCAACGGCAGGTAATTTTCGGATGAGTGCATTTTTGCTTACCATTCGTTTTGCTCCCAAAGCTAGAGCAATAGTAATAACTGCTGGAAGTGCTTCAGGAATGGCTGCTACTGCGACCGATATTGCTGTAAGTAACATTTTTATTGGGTCTTCGCCACGAAGCAAACCTGCACCGTAAATAATGAGGCAAATAAAAACTACAACAAAAGATAATTTTTTTCCAAAATCAGCTAATCGTTTTTGAAGAGGTGTTTTAGTTTCATCTTCTTGTAGCAATTGCGCTATGCGACCAATTTCGGTATCCATTCCCGTTGCCACGACGATACCTTCGCCACGTCCGTAAGTTACAATAGTTGTCTTGTAAGCCATATTAAATCGGTCGCCTAGTGGGGAATTTTCAACTGTGATTTCAGTTGTGTTTTTTTCAACTGCGTTTGACTCGCCTGTTAGTGCTGCTTCTTCTACTTTTAAAGAATACGTTTCTGTTAAGCGAATATCGGCAGGAACTGACATTCCTGCTTCTAAAATTATGATATCACCAGGCACTAATTCAGACGCGGCAATCTGAACAATAGTTCCTCCTCTTCGCACTGTGGCATTAAATGCCGACATTTTTTTCAATGCCTCCATTGCTTTTTCGGCACGATATTCTTGTATAAATCCAATTATGGCATTGAGTACCACAATAACTAAAATGACGATAGTGTCCTTCACATCGCCAACAGCAAAAGAAATGATGGCTGCAAGTAGAAGAATAAGGACCATTACATCCTTGAACTGATGCAATAGCAAAACAAAGACTGATACTTTCTTTTTTTCTTTTAATTCATTTTTTCCGTAGCGTGCTATACGTTCTTCAGCTTCCGCTGTGTGAAGCCCTTTTGAATTTGTATCAAGAAGTTCTAGGATTTCTGAAATTGGTAATAAGTGGTAGTTCATCATTGCAGTTGGTATAAAATGACCATATTAAAAACATACATAATTACAATCAGCAATGTATCCCATGCCAGTAAAAACGGCTTCGATTTAGAGCGATAAGTAAGCCCTATAATTGCAATTGCTGTCATGGTAATAATGGAAAATACAGAAATAATATTACTTTCTGAAGCATCAACTAAAATGTGCCCTTTACGGTAAAAAAGATTATCAATTGCCAAAATGAAAATATTGAACAAATTGCTACCTAATAAATTACCTACTGCCATATCGGTAGCTCCAATTTTAATGGCTGCAATTGAAACTGCTATTTCTGGTAGCGATGTTGAAGCAGCTAATAGTAGAGTTCCTATAAATGATTTTTGAAGGCCTGTTTGATTTGAAATTTGTTCTGCAAAATAAGGAAGTAGCAATGCGGCGCCGATAACAACTAACGCATTAATAGTATACCAAAATACAACTTTTTTAAGCGCTTTTTTACTTTGTAGTACCGCTTTTTCTAGAGGAATATTCGCTAAAGGATGCTCTTTATCGTACTGATAAACCAACTTGATTGATACCAAATAAATAATGATAAAAACGATACTGCTAATTCCAATCCAATCAATGATTTTATAATCGTAAGGTAAATAGAGACCAATACCTACAAAAGAGAATAAAACAATACCTAATGCGCCAGCTAGCACATGGCTTGGTGATGCGACAGAAAACAAATGTGTTTTTTTAGAAAAAACATCAAGCAGCGATAATATAGCTAAATTAAATACGCAACTTCCTAAAATATCACCTACTGCAAAATCAGCAGATTCTATGATACTTGCAGAACTAATACCAACAAACAACTCTGGTAAACTAGTTATAGAAGCCATCATAATTAAACCAAACCATGCCTTACTCATACCCGTTATTTCGGCTAATTGGTCACCGTAATGGGCCAACTTAGTACCACTAAAAAAGATTATAGCTGCACATAAAAAAAAGCCAAGTAGTGTTACAATCATTAGTAAAATAGTTTGTTTTTAAAATTTAGTACAATTTGCATTTAAATAATGTTGGCATTTTTAAATGCCCGTCTTTTTTTGACTATGAATTTAGTTAAGAAATATATAACTAACGCGGTGACTGTGCTCACTATTGTGGAACCTATTAGCATAATATAACCTAATTTTGAGAAATTTTGATACCAATTTTCAGTGTCGAATTTGATATTGGTTTCTATAAAATAAGTGCCAACTTTATAACTTAGTAATAAAAGCAACGGACTCGTTAGCGGGTTTGAAATAAAGGCCGCAGAAATGGCTACTAATAAATTAAACCGAAAGATTTTATAAAGCAATACAGATAAAACAGTGCTTAATCCAAAAGTGGGAAACACACCCCAAAAAACTCCGATAGCTGCACCTAAAGCAATTTCATGAGCGCTTCCGCGCGCATGATATATTTTTAGAGCATTGATTTTAAATTTTTTGAAAATAGTTTGGATAAAGTTTCTGCTTTTTGCTACTGTCATTTTGAATAAATCAATACAGGTACTTTTGTGGTGTATGTTAATTCTGCTGATTTACTTGGCAGAAAAATACTTTCAAAAAATCCTTTTTTTCTGTTGGTAAACATGATTAATAATTCAGGTTTCGATTTTTGTACGTAGGCCGTAATTTTTTCAACAAGCGAAAATTCTAAGTTGTTTTTTTGAATATTCAACTTTATATTTTCAAATGCTGTTGTATTGAATAATGCTTTGTTTTTTTCAAATTTCTTCTTATCAAAGAGAATTGACGAATAATGCAAAACTTCTAATTGCATAGCTGCAGGTGTAGTAAGTTTTGAGATTTTGGTTAATTCGCTTTTTATATTTTCAAAATCGGACAAATAAGTAGCTCTTTTTAAAGTTTTGGATCTGTAATGACTTGGTATAACCAAAACAGGAACGTCAGAATTATTGACGATATAGGAAGTATGTGTTCCCATAACTTTTCTAAACATACCAGCGCCTTGCGTTGCGATACATATATAGTCCATCTTATTTTTTTGTGCAAATTTGATTATTCCACTTTCTGTTGAAAGACAATTATCGACTACGCATTTTACAGCATCAAAACGCTCTTTATCTTTCAAAACCGAAAAAACAAATTTCCTAAGTTCCGCGGTAAGACGCTTGATTTCTTCCTCTTCATAACTATGATAAAAACGTTCGTTCCATCGGGTGGGTTTCATGATGGTAAGTGCGTGATAGAACACAATCTCAACATTGTCAGCTTGGTTTGCTAATGTTTGTGCAAATCGAATGGCACCTTTTGAATTTGTTGAAAAATCGGTAGTAACTAGTAGTTTCATATTGTTTGTTTTAATTATTGTTTTAGTAATTTGCTTATTGTGGTTTATTTTTGTTGTTAACGATTAATCTTTATTATTTCTAATATAAATTATAACATACCTAGTAATAAAATAGGTCACTACGCTGACGAAACTACTGACCGCTAATGCTCCAATAAAAACGGAATAGCCAGCTTCTTTCAAATTCGCAGACCAATTATGCATCTCGAAACGGACATTGGTATTGAGCAGCATTTCACCAGTTTCAAAACTTAGCAACATAAAAACTGGACTTGTAAGTGGATTAGAAATTAAACTTCCGCTTACTGCTGCTAAAATGTTGAATTTAAAAAACCTGTATAGTAAAAGAACGATTACAAATCCTAATCCAAATGATGGAAAAACGCCAGTAAATGCACCCAGTGCTGCTCCTGATGCTATTTCGTTAACACTTGATTTTTCTTTGGCTAGTGCCACAAATTTTGTTTTAATCTTCGTTGTGATACTCTCTTTTATCATGCCCGCGTTGTAATGGCGTTAAATTTATTTTGTCTGTTTGTTCATCAATTAGTAAACGCTACAACACAACAATATCTCGTTGTGCCATACACAAAGTTAAGAAACCAGGTTTACAATTAATAGGATTTTAACATGCTTTATAGACATAATATGTACTTATTGCTAAACATTTGTTAAAAAATAGTTTTAGAAGAGGGGTAAAATAGTATAATCAATAATTTTAGGGATGGTACAGAAAACGTTCCTAATTATTCCTCCGCAATTCCGTAATCGAGTTCAATTTTTTATTAGCTAAAAAAAAGAAATTAACAATTTTATAGATATGAAGAAAACAGGGTAGTAATGTGCCGCTTATTCTAATCTACTTGTAATAAAGTTATTGAACGCACTTTTTGCAGTAGGGTTTTCAAATAAAGAAGAATGTCCACTTCCAACTATTTCAACAAACTGACTGTTTTGACAATTTGTACAATTTAAAATATCTTGCTTAAAAGTGGGCCACGAGTACATTTGAATAGGTGAGTCAGCAAGACCCTGTATAAATAGGATGTCAGATTTGAAACCGCTAGTAAAATTTAGTAATGACCTTTGAAAATACGCATTTGGATTACTCACAGTTGTGCCATACACATTTCTTAATTGGCTACAAACCGCTCCCGATTGAATTTGCCCATTCTCTTCTAGTTGACATCGATATACAAGGTTTAATGGTCCCGGAGCATTAGCAATGACACCGTCAGTTTGGTGCATAGTGTTGAGCCGTGTAACCAAATAGCCACCTTGAGAATGTCCACCTAAAAATATTTTTTTTACTGTGATACCTAATTCTTGATTAGCGCTGTTTTTTAACCATAACAAGGCTGCTTCGGCTTGAACAATGTTGTCACCCAATAATAAATTTTCTTGGGGATAAGCTACGCTCACAATCATCATATTTTCACTGACTAAAATATCCTTGAATCTGTCAAGTGTTGTATTGGCAGCAGTCAATATATTACTGTCATTAAGCACTGTGCCATGAAATACTAATAAAACATCCACTTCATTCAAAGCAGGTTTGTCAATTACAATATCGACATCTATATTGTTATAGGTTATTGTTCGAGTTTGTCTATAAGCAATAGGAGAAGTAGGCGATGGTTGTTGTTTATCATTATCGCAAGAAATCATAAAAAGCATAAGAAAAAATAGTAATCTCATAGATTTAAGTATTAAAAAAAGACTTTTATTTTTTCTAGGTGTTTATAACAATTAGTCAAAATGTGCACCATCGCTAAACATTATAATTAAAACCAATATAAATTGTTATAAAAGAAAATAACGAAGTAAAAGGATTTCGTTGATTTTACAGCTCTAAACAAACAATATTCTTGTAATGAATAAGAATTTTAACACTAAATTGAATAGTATATTATATTATTTGAACTAGTAATTGCTATAAAACAATATGTTTCATTCACTATTTTTTAGCAAATGTATGAAAACTAGAGTATAAACAAGATATATTGCTATCTAAAAAATTGAAACTAGATGTTTTTTTAAAACTATATATGTCCGTAAACTTTACAGTAATAGTGATAATGGCGGTAAAGAATTTATTCACACAAAAGTTATGAAATAAAAAAAGGACAATCTTTTGAGATTGGCTTTCCATTTTTCGGTAAAAATATATCTTAGATAACGTTTACGTTTACAGCTGTTGGTCCTTTTTGTCCGTTTTCTACAGAATAAGACACTTTATCATTCTCACGCACCACACCGTTAAGGCCTGTAGCATGAACAAATACATCTTGACCACCACCATCTGGTGTAATAAAACCGAAGCCTTTTGCTTCATTGAAAAATTTAATTGTTCCTTCGTTCATAATATTGATATTTAATAAAGCGCAAAGATAGTTTATATTATTGACTTTTCATTAAAAGTTTAAAATAATTAAAATATTTTTAAAATTACTATTATTTTATTGAAAACATTCTAAAGTCTTGAACAGATATCACAATTCCCAATAGGATTATGGGTTGTAACTTCTTTAACATGTCAATTGCTTTATTATTTACCGCGCGGTTTACTTGATATAAGATGGTAAAATTACATCGCGATACTGGATCAAGCAAAAAACTAAAAGTCAAACAAATCTCCCAAAAACCCTTTATTTTTCTTATGTCGATAGTCACTTTCCTTGGAGTAGTACTTGCGGTCGGCATAGTTATCTATTGGAATATTTTTAACATTTTGAGTAGAGCGTTCTATAATTTTATCGAGTTCTCCTCGATCTAACCAAACGCCACGACAATCAGGGCAGTAATCAATTTCAACTCCACTGCGGTCTGCCATTACTAAACTTACATTACAATTTGGACATTTCATAAAATTTATTTTATCGTTAGTTTTAACTATTTATTGTACTATGTTATTACTGATATTAATTTTCCTTTTGAACAAATCTAATTATTTAACTTACTACTTTCAGTTAAAAAAACTTTAAAAATTTGTTTGTATTATCGCATTATATTTTATAAGTAAACAACCAATTACATTGCACTCGCATTTTTAATTTAATTACAACTAAATAGTGTCACTTTAACGCAGTTATTAAAATTGATTAATTTTACACACAAACCAAAATAATATGCAACTCGTTTTCGCATCTAATAACCTGAATAAAATTAAAGAAATTCGGCTATTGTTACCCAAAGATATTGCCCTTTTGAGTTTGGAAGACATAGGTTGTTTTGATGAAATTCCTGAAACCTCTTTTACTATAGAGGGAAATGCTATTCAAAAGGCCGATTATGTTACTCAAAACTATGGTTATAATTGTTTTGCGGACGATACCGGATTAGAAGAGGATGCTTTAAACGGTGCGCCAGGTGTTTACTCTGCTCGTTATGCAGGAAATCAAAAAGACTCAAACGACAACATCAGTAAGCTTTTAGAAAATTTAGCAACTGTTACTAATAGAAAAGCCAATTTTAAAACTGTTATTTGTTTGAATTGGAATGGAAAGCAACACCTTTTTACAGGTATAATTCATGGTCAGATTGTTGAAGAAAAAAAAGGCAGCAATGGTTTTGGTTACGACCCCATTTTTGTTCCGGATGGTTATAAGCAAACCTTTGCTGAACTTAGTTTAGAAGAGAAAGCAACGATAAGTCATCGTGGACTAGCGGTCAAACAATTGGTAGATTTTTTGGCACAAAAACACGAATACTAGTCATACAATCTTCGTAAACACCTATTTTAAAATTGTAACTAATTAATTATCAATAAACAGCAAATTAGTTTATATGACAGTTAAAGAGTATCTTTGCACAAAATTTTAAAATACTTTATGAATAAATTTGAACAATTAGGTCTGAATGAGTCGTTACTGCTGGCGATCAAAGATCTAGGATTTGAGAATCCGTCAGAAGTGCAAGAAAAAGCCATTCCAGTCCTATTGGAACAAGAAACAGACTTAGTCGCTTTAGCACAAACAGGTACAGGAAAAACAGCAGCTTTTGGTTTTCCACTAATACAAAAAATTGATGCTGAGGACAGAAGCACACAAGCACTTATTTTATCGCCAACACGCGAATTATGTCTCCAAATCACCAACGAAATTAAGCAATACTCCAAGTATGTAAAAGGATTACACACAGTGGCAGTATATGGTGGTGCGAGTATTACTGAGCAAGCTAGGGAAGTAAAACGTGGCGCACAAATTATTGTGGCAACGCCAGGAAGAATGCAAGACATGATTAATCGTGGATTGGTAAACATTAAAAACATCAACTATTGTATTCTTGATGAAGCCGATGAGATGTTAAATATGGGTTTCTATGAAGATATTGTATCCATTTTGTCAGATACTCCAGACGAAAAAAGGACGTGGTTATTCTCTGCAACAATGCCTACTGAAGTAGCTAGAATTGCAAAGAAATTTATGCACAATCCTGCCGAAGTTACAGTAGGAACGAAAAATTCAGGTTCGGCTACGGTTTCGCACGAGTTTTATTGTGTGAACGCTCGCGATCGTTACGAAGCGCTGAAAAGACTAGCCGATGCTAATCCGGATATTTTTTCAGTTGTTTTTTGTAGAACTAAACGAGACACACAAGCCGTTGCGGAAAAACTAATTGAAGACGGTTACAACGCTGCAGCTTTACACGGTGATTTATCACAAGCGCAACGCGATGGCGTGATGAAATCGTTCCGTGGAAGGCAAATCCAAATGCTTGTTGCCACCGATGTTGCAGCACGCGGAATAGATGTTGATAATATTACTCACGTGGTAAACTACCAATTACCAGATGAAATAGAGACCTACAATCACCGCTCAGGAAGAACTGGTCGTGCCGGTAAATTAGGTACTTCTATCGTGATTATTACTAAAAGTGAAATCCGTAAAATTTCGGCAATCGAAAGAATTATTCAGCAAAAATTTGAAGAAAAAACAATACCATCTGGCATTGAAATTTGTGAAATACAGTTGCTTCACCTTGCTAATAAAATTAAAGACACCGAAGTTGACCACGAAATAGACAGCTATTTACCAGCGATAAACGAAGTACTAGATGGACTTTCTAAAGAAGAATTGATTAAGAAAATGGTATCGGTAGAATTTAATCGATTTATCAATTATTATAAAAAGAAACGCGATTTATCGGGGGAGAAAGGGGAAAGAAGCGAACGCAATTCAGAACCAAGAGAGATTAGAGCTGGAGATCCAGTTCGTTATTTTGTGAATATCGGTTCGCGTGATGACTTTGACTGGATGCAATTAAAAGATTTCTTAAAAGAAACACTCGATTTAGGCAGAGATGATGTGTTCAAAGTAGATGTTAAGGAAGGTTTTTCTTTTTTCAACACTGATGGTGAGCATACGGAGAAAGTAATGTCCATCTTAAATGGATATGACATGAACGGTAGAAGAATTAACGTAGAAATTTCTAAAAACGACGGTGGAAGCCGCGATAGACGTGACCACAATGGAAGAAGTGGTGGCGGCGAAAGAAGAAGTTCAGGTGGATTTGGCGGAAGAAGCAGCGCACCAAGAAGTGGTGGAAGTTTCGGATCGAGATCAGATAGCCGCGAACGAAGCGCATCATCGCGACGTGAAGGTGGTTTTAGAAGTGAAAGGTCATCAGCGCCGCGGAGAGAACCAGGTTCATCACAAAGAGAAGGCAACGCACCACGACGTTCTGAAAGCAATTCCGATAGACCAGCTGGTCGTTCTTTTGATGATGCGAAAGCGAGAAGACCTCGAAAAAGCTAAAAATATATCAATCATATTTAAAATTCCAAATTCCATCAATTTAGTGTTGGAATTTGGAATTTGCTTTTTATAAAAATACAAAGTTTTGTTAATTTTGTTCTAATTCTAATTGCAAACTGCAAAATATCTTAAAAGAGTTTCATACTTTTAAACCATCAAAAGTGGCTATGAAATATTTTACAGTTTTCTTATTTTTTTTTCTTGCAATTAGCACCAAAGCGCAAACTACTACATCAGCTCAAAAAGTCTCTGGAACTATCATTAATGATAATAATTTGTTACCCATTGCTAATGTAAATGTTATTAATATCAATAAAGTGAAAGGAATTGTAACCAATGCGAGCGGTTTTTTTGAACTTGAAGTTAGTGTGAGTGACACGCTTCATATTTCTTCCTTGGGTTATCAATCTTTAAGAGTTAGAGTTACTAATGACTGGATTAAAAATGGCACTGCAAAAATTTATTTAACCGAAAAAGCCATTGCATTGGAAGAAATAATTGTAAAGAAGTACGATTTGACGGGTTACCTCGAAATTGATTCAAAGCTGATTCCAGAAAAAGAAAACTTCCGATACAGTATTTCTGGTTTGCCACAAGCTTATGAAGCTGGTGAAAGTTCGCCTAATGCCTTTACCCGAGTCTTGGGTTCCATCTTTAATCCCGCTGATATGTTGTATAATTTTTTTGGCAACAAACCCACGGAGTTACGACGATTAAAATCGATGAAGAAAGATGATACGGTTCGAAATCTTTTGGAATCTAAGTTTGACAGAGAAACCATCGCGGTTCTTCTAGGTGTGGATAAAAAAGAAATTGCCGAAATTCTGCAACGTTGCAACTATTCAGAGTCGTTTATTAAAACGGCCAATGACCTTCAGATTATGGATGCTATTAGTGAATGTTATGAGCAGTATAAGGTTTTAAAAAAGAATTAGGTTACATCTTTTGTAGAATAATACCGTTCTTCAATCCTATTGATATCTTTTATACTATTTTTTGCCCAAGCCAGTCTTTTTTCAAGTAGTTCGTCTTCAGTAAGTTTCCAATTAACATTCGACTGTCGCAATCGTGTAGTGATATCTTGAATAATTATCGCTGCAGAAACCGAAATATTCAAACTTTCAGTAAAACCTACCATTGGGATTTTTAAAAAACCATCGGCTTGTTGCAGTACTTCATTTGAAAGACCTTCTTTTTCGGTGCCAAAAAATAGTGCGCTTTTTTTAGTTACATCAAATTCATGAAGCAAACACGAGTCATTATGTGGTGTGGTGGCAATGATTTGGTATCCTTTGCTTTTTAGAGCTGCAATACAATTTGTAATGTTTTCAAACTTATTGATATCTACCCATTTTTGTGCGCCCATGGCAATTTCTTTATCAATATTTTTTCCAAAACGTTGTTCGATGATATTGATTTCTTGAATGCCAAAAACCTCACAACTGCGCATCACAGCACTAGTATTATGAAACTGAAAAACATCTTCAACTGCAATTGTGAAGTGCTTGGTTCGATTATTCAACACGTTTTCAAATCGTTCTTTGCGATTGTCTGTCAAAAATCCTTCGAGGTAATTCAGATAATCTAGGTCAATCATGATAATAGTTTTTGCCAAAAATAACAAAAATGCTTAGTTTTAAATCCAAATTATAATTATGAAGAAGAAACTAGTGGTTTTAACAGGTGCAGGAATTTCTGCAGAAAGCGGCATCAAAACCTTTCGTGATGCCGATGGACTTTGGGAAGGTCATAATGTAATGGATGTAGCTTCGCCTGAAGGCTGGCATAAAAACATGAAACTAGTTCTTGATTTTTACAATCAAAGACGAAGACAATTGCATCAAGTAAAACCCAATCGAGGTCATTATACTTTAGCGGAATTAGAGTCAGATTTTGATATTCATATTATTACTCAAAATGTCGATAATCTTCACGAGCAAGCTGGAAGTACAAAGGTTTTGCACTTGCATGGTGAATTGTTCAAAGTGCGAAGTGCCATTTCCGAAGTATCGAGAGGAAACCATGTTCTTGATTGGTATGATGATTTGAATATTGGCGATGTTGACGAAAATGGAAATCAACTACGACCACATATTGTTTGGTTTGGAGAAGCGGTGCCGGCATTTGATGAAGCCATTGCAATTACTACTACTGCTGATTATTTTGCTGTTATAGGAACATCGTTACAGGTATATCCAGCAGCTGGCTTGTTGCATTATACAAAACTAAATGTCCCAGTATTTTATATCGATCCAAAACCTACAACGATTTATGATTTATCAAATCCGTTGGAAATTATTCCGATGAATGCAACCGATGGCATTCCGTTTCTGAAAGGAAAGCTACTAAAAGAGAGTTAAAGATAGAAATTAGAATGTAGAATTTAGTTTATTTATATCTACTTTCTGCATTCTATTTTCTGTATTCTTAATTACTAATCACTATTTTTGCACTACAACAAAAACAACACAATAAATGTCACTAACTACTTTAAATGCCATTTCACCCATAGATGGAAGATATAGAAAAAGTACAAAATCTTTGGCGTCTTTTTTTTCAGAAGAAGCTTTAATAAAATACAGAGTTTTAGTAGAAGTAGAGTATTTTATTACCTTATGCGAGTTTAATTTACCCCAATTATCAGGAATAACTAAAAGTAATTTTGATGACTTAAGAAGTATCTATAAAAATTTTTCTACCGAAGATGCTTTAGTCATAAAAGAAACCGAAAAAACAACCAATCACGACGTAAAGGCGGTTGAATACTTCATCAAAGAAAAGTTTGAAACGCTCGGACTTTCGCGATATAAAGAGTTTATCCATTTTGGATTAACCTCTCAAGATATCAATAATACGGCGATACCACTTTCTACCAAAGAAGCATTTGAACAAGTCTATTTACCCAATTTAGTGGCATTAATTGCCAAGTTGAAGGAGTTAAGTGTAGAATGGAAGGACATTCCAATGTTAGCTAGAACACACGGTCAACCGGCTTCACCAACGCGGTTAGGTAAAGAGATATTGGTTTTTGTAGAGCGACTAGAAGAGCAAATGCGATTACTGTTTAATATTCCGTTTGCCGCAAAATTTGGTGGTGCTACTGGAAATTTCAACGCACATCATGTAGCCTATCCAACGATAGATTGGAAAAAATTTGGAACTAATTTTGTCGAAGGAGTTTTAGGATTGCAACATTCGTTTCCGACGACACAGATTGAACATTACGACCATCTTGCAGCCTTTTTTGACGCGTTAAAAAGAATTAATACCATCATAATTGATTTAGATAGAGACATTTGGACTTATGTTTCGATGGATTATTTCAAGCAAAAAATAAAAGAAGGCGAAATAGGCTCATCGGCTATGCCACACAAAGTAAATCCAATCGATTTTGAAAATTCGGAAGGGAATTTAGGAATTGCCAATGCTATTTTTGAGCATCTTTCGGCAAAGTTACCCATTTCACGGTTGCAACGCGATTTAACTGATAGTACGGTTTTACGAAACATTGGTGTACCAATTGGTCATACCATCATTGGATTTGAAGCAACCTTAAAAGGCTTGAATAAGCTACTTTTAAACGAACCGAAATTTGCGGAAGATTTAGAAAAAAACTGGGCAGTGGTTGCCGAAGCTATACAAACAATCTTGCGTCGTGAAGGGTATCCAAATCCTTATGAGGCATTGAAAGGATTGACGAGAACCAATGCTGCTATCACTAAAGAATCGATTCATGCATTTATCGGAACTTTAGAGGTTTCTGATGAGATTAAAGATGAGCTAATGCAAATAAGTCCAAGTAATTATTTGGGGATTTAATTACAAATATTCCCCATGCTGTGTAATATCCAATCCTAGTTCTTCCTTGTCTTCACTTACCCGCAATCTTGAGATTTTATTGGTAATAAAGAAAAGAACATAGGAAGCAGTAAAAGCAAAAACAGAAACTATAATTAAAGCACTAATTTGGTTGATGAAGAGTTTTGTTTCGCCAAATAACAATCCTTGATCTACAACAGCGGGATTTATAGCTTTCGAAGCAAAAACACCTGTCAAAACCATACCCGTCATTCCGCCAACACCATGACAGGCAAAAACATCAAGCGCATCGTCAATTCTACCTTTGGGAAATTTACTCACAGCGAAATTACTAACAATACTCGATACAATTCCGATGGTAATTGCATGTGAAATGCTCACAAAACCAGCAGCAGGAGTTATTGCCACTAAACCTACCACTGCACCAATACATGCGCCCATGGCTGAAAGTTTGTGTCCTAAAATTTTATCTAAAAATACCCATGCCATTGATGCTGCAGCTGCGGCAACGGTCGTTGTTCCTAGTGCTTGAACAGCAAGTCCATTAGCACCCATTGCCGAACCTGCGTTAAAACCAAACCAGCCAAACCATAATAATCCTGTTCCCAATAGAACGTAAGTAATTCGAGCGGGATTAACTTTTTGACTTTTTCTTTTTCCTAAAAATATTGCTCCAGCTAATGCTGCCCAGCCTGCACTCATGTGAACCACCGTTCCTCCGGCAAAATCTAAAACGCCCATTTTAAAGAAAATTCCATCCGGATGCCAAGTGCAATGTGCAAGTGGCGTGTAAACAAGCAAAATGAATAATACCATGAATAAAAGATAGGACCAAAAACGAATTCGCTCTGCAAAAGCACCAGTAATAAGCGCCGGCGTAATGATGGCAAATTTAACTTGGAAAAGGGCAAAAAGAAGCAAAGGAATTGTTGGTGCCAATGACCACGTTGAAGATGTACCAACATTATTGAAAAATAAATTCGAAATAGGATTTCCAATAATTCCACCTATAGATGGACCAAAGCATAAGCCATACGCGATAACTATCCATAAAACACTGACAATAACCATCGCCATAAAACTTTGAAGCATCGTACTAATCACATTTTTTTTACCAACCATTCCACCATAAAAAAAGCCTAAACCTGGTGTCATCAGCAATACCAGCGCTGTGGCTACAATCATCCAAGCTGTATCGCCGGTATCAAATTTTATAACAGCCTTCGAAGCAGCATTTTCGGGCAGCAGTGAGTTAGAAAAGAAAGTTAATATAATTAAAAGGGTTAAAATTATGCTTAAAACAATTTTTCTCATTGGATTGACTTTTTTGCAAAAATATAAATATTTGACAATTACCCATATTTAAAAGTGCTAAACTACAAATATTTTATATTTTTTTAATTCTTAACCCTGTTTTTTTATAGGGTAATTGATTGTTTTCACTATTTAGCATTAGTTTATTGACGTAAGCTATTAGTCGTCAAGATCGATTTGAGAATTTGCTTTTTTTTCGCAAGCAACATAATTTTTAACGGTTATTTAAAACTCATGTAGAGCAGAATTTTACTATATTGGTACAAACTAATTTTTATGTCGTTATTTTTAGCATCAGTTAATGTTCATTTACCCGATTTGATTACAGACCTTGGTGTAATTCTTATCACTGCTGCTATTTCGGTTTTACTTTTTCGAATTTTGAAGCAACCACTGGTGTTAGGTTATTTAGTAGCAGGATTTCTTTCGGGAAGTCATTTTGAGTTTTTGCCAACCGTTCAAGATATAGAAAGTGTAAAGGTTTGGGCCGAAATTGGGGTAATCTTTTTATTATTCAGTTTAGGACTAGATTTCAGTTTTAAAAAACTGATGAAAGTAGGCGGAACGGCTTCAATAACTGCTTTTACTCAAATTATTGCAATGATTACTATTGGCTTTTTTGTAGGCCAATTGATGGGTTGGAATAAAATGAATAGTATATTCTTAGGTGTAATTTTATCTATTTCATCCACAACTATTATTTTAAAAGCCTTTGATGAACTTGGTGTAAAATCCCAAAAGTTTGCTGGAAATGTCATTGGTTCTCTAATTGTTCAAGATGTTATAGCTATTTTAATGATGGTTTTACTATCGACAATTGCAGTAAGTCAGCAGTTTTCTGGAATGGAATTGGTTTTTTCAGTTTTGAAACTGTTGTTTTTTCTAACGATTTGGTTTGTTGTGGGTATCTTTTTTATTCCAACACTTCTAAAAAAAGTAAAACATTTATTAACCGATGAAATGTTACTAATTATTTCCTTAGCACTTTGCTTGTTGATGGTAATTTTTGCTTCAGGAGTTGGATTTTCACCAGCTTTAGGAGCATTTATTATGGGTTCAATCATTGCAGAAACTACACAAGCAGAACATATTGAACATCTTGTAAAGCCAGTAAAAGATTTATTCGGAGCGGTTTTCTTTGTGTCGGTTGGAATGCTAATCAATCCAGAGACTTTGGTTGAATACGCATTTCCTGTTGCAATTTTAACATTAGTAGTAATCTTTGGACAATCGTTAAGTTCTACAATTGGCGCATTATTATCAGGTCAACCGCTCAAGCAATCCATTCAAACCGGAATGAGTTTGTCACAAATTGGCGAATTCTCATTTATAATTGCAACATTGGGAACAACCTTAAAAGTGACGAGTGATTTTCTCTATCCAATTGTAGTTGCTGTTTCGGCAGTTACCACTTTTACCACACCTTATATGGTAAAATTTGCTGTGCCATTTTCAGGTTATATAGAAAAGAAATTACCTCGAAAATGGGTAAAACGCATTCAACTCTACAGCGCCAATACCGAGGAAATTAAATCGATTAGCAATTGGCAGATAGTTTTAAGGAGTTATTTAACTCAAGTAATAATTCACTCAATAATTATAGTTGCTGTAATTTTGCTTTCTTCAAATTTTATTTTACCATTAGTTCAAGGATCAAGATTTGGAAATGCTACAGCTGCTTTAATCACTTTAATTTTCTTGTCACCATTTTTATGGGCTTTGTCATTACGTCGCGTGGCTGTAAAAGAAGTGTCAATTCTGATGGAAGAAAAAAAGCATCAAGGTCCAATTATTATGCTAGTGATTTTTAGAATTGTACTAACGTTATTTTATATTGGTTTTATTTTAAATACTTTTTTCTCATCAGGAGTCGCATTTATTACCTTTATGCTTGCTATTGGTGCCTATATTTTATTTCCAAAAAGAGTTCAAGCTTTTTACCATAAAATCGAAAGCCACTTTTTGAGCAATTTTAATGATAGAGAAATTCGAAAAGAGAATAAGCGTCAAAACACCTTGTCGCCTTGGGATGGACACATGGCAGAATTTGAAATTGCAAAAGAATCTAATTTGGCTGGAAAAACATTGGAGGAATTAACGATACGCGAACAATTTGGAATTAATATTGCCTCAATCAGAAGAGGTGAAGTTTTGATAAATATTCCAATAAGAACCGAAAGATTGTTTCCTGGCGATGAAATTAGTGTAATTGGAACGGATGATCAAGTAAAGGAATTCAAAATATTTTTGGATAAAAATGAAATTGATGTTCCAGAACAAATGGAGAAAGCCGACATTATACTTCAAAAAGTGGAACTTAAAAATAGAGTTTGCATTGGTAAAAGCATTCGTGAGTCGCAAATTCGAGAGAAAACCCATGGAATTATTGTAGGTATTGAGCGTAATGGAAAACGTATTCTAAATCCAGAATCGCATTTAGTTTTAGAAGACAGCGATATTCTATGGATTGCAGGAGAAAAGAAAAAAATTGCAGAGTTTTTGAAAGTATAAACTAAAAAGAAAAGATAAAAATTTAACCACAGAGAACACTAAAATAAAAACACAAAGCTCACGAAGTGATTAAAAACTTGTGAGCTTTGTGCATTCTTAGTGAACTTGGTGGTTCAAAAAATTACCTCGAATAATTCGGAGCTTCTTTCGTAATTGTAACGTTGTGTGGATGACTTTCCGTAATTCCACTAGATGTGATTCTAACGAAACGTCCAGTTTCTTGTAATGTTGGAATATCTTTTGCTCCACAATATCCCATTCCGGCACGAAGTCCGCCGATAAATTGTTGCATACTTTCGTTTAATTCGCCTTTGTATGGAACACGACCAACAATTCCCTCAGGAACTAATTTTTTAATATCATCTTCCACATCTTGAAAATAACGGTCTTTTGAACCTTCTTGCATTGCTTCAACTGAACCCATTCCACGATAAGACTTGAATTTTCTTCCCTCAAAAATGATAGTTTCTCCAGGAGATTCTTTTGTTCCTGCTAATAATGAACCTAACATAACCGAACTTGCACCAGCTGCGACAGCTTTTGGAATATCGCCAGTATAACGAATTCCGCCATCAGCAATTACTGGAATTCCTGTACCTTTTAATGCTGCAGCAACTTCTAAAACTGCTGAAAATTGTGGAAATCCAACTCCAGCAACAACTCGTGTGGTACAAATTGAACCTGGACCAATTCCAACTTTTACGCCATCGGCACCATTTTCTACCAAATACAAAGCCGCTTCTGGTGTGGCAATGTTTCCAACTACAATGTCAATTTGAGGAAATTTATTTTTTACTTCTTTCAAAACCGAAACAACACCTTTGGTATGTCCATGAGCAGTATCAATAATAATGGCGTCAACACCTGCATTTACTAAAGCTTCAGCTCTTTGCAGCGAATCGGCAGTAACACCAATGGCTGCAGCAACTCGCAATCGACCAAAAGAATCTTTGTTGGCAATTGGTTTTTGAGTATGTTTGGTAATATCTCTGAAAGTGATTAAGCCTACCAATTTATTTTCGGAATTAATTACAGGAAGTTTTTCGATTTTATGTCCTTGCAAAACTACTTCGGCTTGTTCTAAAGATGTTCCTTCAGCAACGGTAACCAAATTTTGACTTGTCATCACTTCAACTATTGGCCTTGAATTGTTTTTTTCAAAACGTAAATCACGATTAGTAACGATTCCTTTCAAAGTTTTGTTTTCATCTACAATTGGAATTCCGCCAATACCAAATTCTTTCATAGCATTTTTAGCATCTGAAACCAAAGCGGTTAGCGGTAGAGTTACTGGATCAATAATCATTCCGCTTTCGGCACGTTTAACTTTTCTAACTTTTGCAGCTTGTTGTTCGATGGTCATGTTTTTGTGTAAAACACCAATTCCGCCTTCTTGCGCCATAGCAATTGCCATAGCACTTTCGGTAACGGTATCCATTGCAGCTGAAACAATTGGGACATTTAAAGTAATATTTCTTGAAAATTTAGATTGGATAGAAACTTCTCTTGGTAAAACATCTGAAAAATTAGGAACCAAAAGAACATCATCATAAGTTAATCCTTCACTGATGATTTTTGAATTGTGTGTGTACATTGCAATTTGTAGTTGTAGTTAAATTGCGTGCAAATATAATAAATCTAATGCAAAAAAAAGGAGTTCTATGTCATATAAAATCGCTACCTTAGTATAACATGTAATTTCATTAAATGGTACATAAAACTATAATTGGACTTTCGGATAATGAAGTTATCGCTTCAAGAAATATAAATGGAGCAAACTCGCTAGAGCATCAAAAGAAAAATAATTTTCTAAATTCTTTATTTGATATTCTGAAAGAGCCAATGTTTTTGCTTTTAGTTGCCGCTGCGAGTATTTATTTTGTAACAGGCGATTATGGCGATGGAATTTTTATGTCAATTGCAATTTTATTAGTTGTTGCTATCTCCTTATTTCAAGAAGCGAGAAGTAGAAATGCAATTGATGATTTAAAAAAACTATCTCAACCCAAAAATAAAGTTATCAGAAACGGAAATGTTATTGAAATTTTTAGTGAAGAAATTGTTGTAGGCGATTGTATTCAAATTGAGGAAGGTTCTTTTATTCCAGCGGACGCAAAAATAATTCAGTCGAGTGATTTTATGGTCAATGAATCAATATTAACTGGAGAATCATTATCGGTTGCAAAAAATGAAACTTCAGATGATAATGAAGTTTTTCAAGGAACAATTGTAGCTACAGGAATGGCAATTTGTGAAGTCATTCGAATTGGCAATCAAACTAATTTAGGAAAAATAGGTAAGAGTTTAGAACAAGTTGTTGTTGAAAAAACACCACTTCAGATTCAAATCAACAATTTTGTTAGGAAGATGTCAGTCATTGGATTGCTTATTTTCGGTATTGTTTGGGCTATAAATTACTATCATTCCCAAAATGTATTAGATAGTTTATTGAAAGCATTAACCATTGCAATGAGTGTCATTCCCGAAGAAATACCTGTTGCTTTTACCACTTTTATGGCACTTGGAGCTTGGCGATTAATGAAAATTGGAATTATTGCTAAACAAACAAAAACGGTGGAAACACTCGGAAGCGCGACTGTTATTTGTACAGACAAAACTGGAACGATAACCGAAAATAAGATGAGTTTGGCGCAACTGTATGTTTTTAAATCTAACGCAATTATTAATAGTGACGAAAAGTTTAATGAAGAATCTCAAGAGGTTTTAAATTATGCGATGTGGTCAAGCGAACCGATTCCTTTTGATGCAATGGAAGTAGCCATTCACGATTCATACACTAAAATAAGTTCAAGGGATGAGCGACCTAATTTTAAATTAGTCCATGAATATCCTTTAAAAGGAAAACCACCAATGATGACGCATATTTTTGAAAATTCAAATGGTAATAAAATAATAGCTGCAAAAGGTGCAACTGAAGCTTTGATTGCCGTTTGTGATTTGACTAAAAACGAGGAAGAAAGTATATTATCAGCAATGAACACAATGGCAAGTAAAGGTTATCGTGTTCTTGGGGTTGGAAAAGTTATTGATGTAAATCAAAATTATCCTAAAACACAGCAAGAATTCAACTTTGATTTCGTTGGATTAATTGCTTTTTATGATCCACCAAAAGCAAATATTCAAAACGTTTTTGAAAAATTTTATAAAGCAGGAATTCAAGTTAAAATAATAACAGGCGATAATGCTGCAACAACTTCTACGATTGCGAAACAAATAGGTTTTAAAAATCCTGACATTGTGCTAAATGGAGACGATTTAATGGCAATGGATGAAATCACTTTAAAAGAAAAAGTGATGGAAACAACCATCTTTACCCGAATGTTTCCAGAAGCTAAATTGAAAATCATTCAAGCATTAAAAGATAATAATCAAATCGTAGCCATGACTGGCGATGGTGTCAATGATGGGCCAGCATTAAAATCGGCTCACATAGGAATTGCAATGGGTAAGAAAGGTTCCGAAATAGCAAAACAAGCCGCTAATTTAATTTTGATTGATGATAATTTTGATAAAATGGTTGATGCCATTGCTATGGGAAGAAAAATTTACGTTAACCTTAAAAAAGCCATTCAGTACATTATTTCTATTCATATTCCAATTATTCTTATTGTCTTTATTCCTTTGGTTTTAGGTTGGGTTTATCCTAACATTTTTACACCAGTACATATTATTTTTTTAGAAATAATCATGGGACCAACATGTTCAATTATTTATGAAAATGAGCCAATGGAAAGAAATTTGATGCTACAAAAACCAAGACCTTTTACTACTACTTTTTTTAATTTAAAAGAAATAACAATTAGCATTATTCAAGGATTAATAATCGCATTAGGATTACTTTTTATGTATCAATATTGCATACAATCCGATTTTACGGAAGGTGTAACTAGAACATGCATTTTCTTGACATTAATCTCGTCAAATGTTTTTTTAACTCTAGAAAACAGGTCGTTTTACTATTCTATTTTTACAACAATTCGATATAAAAACAATTTGGTTTTAGTTATAATTGGAATTACAATATTGATTACAACTTTGCTATTATTTGTTCCCGTTTTTTCAAAATTCTTTCTATTTGAAAAAGTAACTATCTTTCAAATTGGATGTAGTATTTTGGTAGGATTTATTTCTGTAATTTGGATGGAAATTTATAAAATCTTTAAAAGAAAAAGAGCAATTAGTGATAAGATTTAAATATTTTAGAAGCTTCATTATAAGCACTTTCAAAACTCATGGCACTTAAATTAGTTTCGGCTTTTTGGGCTGTAAAATAGGAGAGAAGTTTCTCGGTAGGCATATTTCCAGTCAAATCATCTTTTGCCATTGGACAACCGCCAAAACCTTGAATTGCGCCATCAAATCGTGTACAACCAGCTTTGAAAGCGGCATTTACTTTTTCGTGCCATTTGTCTGGCGTTGTATGAAGATGTGCGCCAAATTCAATTTCGGGATATTTTGGAATTAAATTCGAGAATAAATAATCAATAACTTCAGGTGTAGAACTTCCAATAGTATCAGAAAGTGAAAGGATTTTTACGCCCATTTTTGCCAATTTCTCTGTCCATTCACCAACGATTTCTACATTCCAAACATCGCCATAGGGATTTCCAAAACCCATCGATAAATAGGCGACAACTTCTTTGTTTGTGCTATTTGCAATATCTAAAATCTCTTGTAAAGTCACTAAACTCTCTGCTATGGTTTTATGAGTATTTCGCATTTGAAAATTCTCCGAAATCGAAAATGGAAAGCCTAAATATTGAATTTCTCGATGAACCGAAGCCATTTCTGCACCTTTAGTATTAGCAATGATAGCTAGTAGTTTACTTTCGGTTTTAGTCAAATCCAATTGTGCCAAAACTTCGGCAGTATCTTGCATTTGTGGAATAGCTTTGGGCGATACAAAACTTCCAAAATCAATCGTGTCAAAACCAACTCGAAGCAATGACTGAATGTATTGCACTTTAGTTTCGGTGGGAATAAACGTTTTGATACCTTGCATGGCATCGCGCGGACATTCTATGATTTTGATTTTTTTCATTGGTTGCCAAATATACTAAAGAATTATCTTTTTACGAAATCGTTTTTTAGGATGATTATTTTATAGATATTACACTTTTTGGTAATAATTAAAAATATTACGCTTTTTGGTAATAATTAAAAATATTACGCTTTTTGGTAATAATTTGTAATTTTTTAAAATATTTTTCTATATTTGAACTATGATTGTGATACTTACAGCTGATATAATCAACTCAAGAAAGCTTTCTTCTAAAAAATGGATGAATGATTTCAAGCAATTACTCAATAGTTTTGGAAAGTCGCCAAACGATTGGGAAATCTATCGTGGGGATGAATTTCAGTTGGAAATTAAAAATCCAGAAGACGCTTTTTTGATTGCGTTTCAGCTAAAAGCTTTTTTTAAATTGATTAATTTAGATGTTAGAATGAGTTTGGGTTTTGGTGATAAAACATATAAAACCAAAAAAATAACCGAAAGTAATGGAAGTGCTTTTATTCGTTCAGGAGAATTATTTGAAACTTTAAAAAAGCAAAAAATCAACCTAGCTGTCAATTCTGGAAATCCCGATTTTGATGAAGAATTCAATTTAATAGTACAGTTAAGCATGTCTTTTATGGATAGTTGGTTGCAGCAATCTGCTGAATTTGTTTTGGTTGCCATTCAAAATCCAACACTTTCTCAAGAAGAAATTGGTTTGAAACTAGGAATAAATCAAGCCGCAGTCAGTCGAAGACAAAAACGTTCTCAATATGAATTACTATTGCAAGTAGAACGTTATTTTAGAAAAAAAGTGAAATCACTTGAAGTATGATTATTTTCGTAAAGCTTCTTTTGGCACATTTAATTGGTGATTTTTTATTGCAACCAACTTCATGGGTTGAAGATAAAGAAAAGAATAAACAAAAAAGTCTCTATTTGTATTTGCATATTTTTCTTCACGGTGCGATTGCGTGGATTTTAGTTGGAGAAAAAGCATTTTTTGGATTTGCCGTTTTACTAGCGTTTCTTCATGGTGTAATCGACTTTTTAAAATTATATTTTCAAACCAAGAAAACAAAACGAATTTGGTTTTCAATTGACCAAATTTTACATTTACTTGTAATAGTTATAGTTACATTGATTTATACGGATACAAAAATAGAATTGGATCATTTAAGTAGTCAATTCTGGATTGTCCTAACAGGAATTGTTTTGCTAACAAAACCAACATCAATAATTATTAAAAACATCATTTCAATTTGGACACCCGAAAATAAAACCAAAGATAATTCACTTCAAAATGCTGGAAATTACATCGGAATTTTGGAACGTCTTTTTGTGTTTTGCTTTATTCTAACAGGTCATTTTGAAGCCATAGGATTTTTATTGGCAGCAAAATCTATTTTTCGTTTTGGTGATTTGAAAGAAGCCAAAGACCGAAAACTAACCGAATATGTTTTAATTGGAACGTTATTAAGTTTTGGTATTGCACTTCTAATTGGACTTTTGGTACAACTAAGTTTAGGATTTCCGTTTTAAAATCGCTTGATTTATCTCTTTTACCAATTTTGGTCCTTCATAAATAAATCCAGTATAAAGTTGTACCAAACTTGCTCCAGCTTCTAGTTTTTCGATGGCATCTTCGGCAGTGTGAATTCCGCCAACACCTATAATTGGGAACGCTTTATTACTTTTTTCCGAAAGAAAACGAATAACTTCTGTGGAACGTTTTGTTAATGGTTTTCCAGATAATCCGCCAATTTCTGCCATAACTTCAGGATTATTTTCGGACTTTAAATTTTCTCTTGAAATGGTGGTATTCGTAGCAATAACTCCGGCAATTTTGGTTTCGTTTACAATAGCAATAATATCCAAAAGCTGTTCATCAGTCAAATCTGGAGCGATTTTTAGTAAGATTGGTTTTTTAGTTTCGTGTTCAGAGTTTCGGGTTTCGAGTTTTGTTAATAAATCTGTTAGAGGTTTTTTATCCTGCAATTCGCGAAGATTTGGAGTGTTTGGCGAACTGACATTCACCACAAAATAATCAACATAATCAAATAAAGCGTCAAAACAAATTAGATAATCATTCACCGCTTCATCGTTTGGCGTAATTTTATTTTTACCAATATTTCCGCCAATTAACACATTTTTATTTTTTTTCAAACGTTCAATAGCTTCTTGAACGCCACCATTATTAAAACCCATTCGGTTGATGATGGCATTGTTTTTTTTCAATCGGAACAAACGTTTTTTTGGGTTTCCTTCTTGCGGTTTTGGTGTTAATGTTCCTATTTCGATAAAGCCAAATCCAAAGTTGGAAAGTTCTTTATACAGCTTGGCATCTTTGTCAAAACCTGCCGCTAATCCCACTGGATTTTTAAATTTTAAACCAAAAACTTCGGTTTCTAATCGTTTATCTTTTACTTCAAACAATGAATTACAAATACTTGAAAAAAAAGGAATTTTTGATAAAAAACGAATAGCAGAAAAACTGAAGTAATGCACTTTTTCGGGGTCAAACCAAAATAAAACTGGGCGAATGAGTAGTTTGTACATGAATTGTGTTGTTGTGTTACAAAAGTAGAAATTCAAATTCATTTTTCATTTTTTAATCAGTAAATTAAATGGTACATTAGCCAATCAATTTAAATAGTAATGATTTCAAAAGAACAATTCCAAAGAGAACTTGATTTAATAATCCAAAATGGTATAAGAGAAGATATTGGTTCGGGCGATTACAGTTCGCTAGCTTGTATTCCAACTGATGCCAATGGAAAAGCCAAATTGTTAGTGAAAGATATTGGAATAATTGCAGGAGTTTCTTTTGCAAAAATGATTTTTGAAAACGTTGATCCAACTTTAGAGATGGAAGTTTTTATTAATGATGGCGAAAAAGTGAAGCATGGTGACGTTGTTTTTCACGTTTCGGGCAGTTCACAATCAATATTGAGAGCAGAACGATTAGTTTTGAATTCTATGCAAAGAATGTCAGCAATTGCAACAAAAACCAATCATTTTGTACAACTTTTGGAAGGAACAAAAACTAAAATTTTAGATACACGAAAAACAACTCCTGGATTTCGTGCTTGCGAAAAATGGGCTGTAAAAATCGGTGGTGGCGAAAATCATCGTTTTGCATTGTATGATATGATTATGTTGAAAGACAATCACAACGATTTTGCGGGTGGAATTTCTAAAGCAATAATAAAAACGAAGGATTTTTTAAAGCATAATAATCTCGATTTAAAAATTATTGTGGAAGCTAGAAATTTAGATGAAATCAAAGAAATTCTTGAAAATGAAGGTGTTTATCGAATTTTAATTGACAATTTCAATTTTGAAGACACCAAAGCTGCAGTTGCTTTAATTGGAAATAAATGCTTAACAGAAAGTTCTGGAAACATTAATGAAAAAACCATTAGACAATATGCCAATTGCGGTGTTGATTATATTTCATCTGGAGCATTAACTCACTCGGTTTATAACATGGATTTGAGTTTGAAAGCATTTTAATAATCATCAAATGTTTGAAGTTACACAACAGAAAATAAATAATTTACCTGTAATTAAACAGCTTATTTTTTTGCTAAAAAAAATAAAGTTGCCTTGGCTTCATGGCTTATCGTTTTATGATTTACTTTATTTATATATCACAGGTATTATCGAAGGTGCTATTTCGTATAGAGCAGCAGCTATTGCTTTTAGCTTTTTTATGGCGCTGTTTCCTTTTGCATTATTTATTTTAAATTTAATTCCTTACATTCCAATTGAAGGTTTTCAGGAAGATTTTCTAGGTTTTGTGCAACAAAGTGTACCACCAACAACCTATGATGCCATTTATAAAATAATTAGTGATATTTTAAATAACAGTCATAGTGGTTTACTTTCCACCGGATTTTTGATGGCCATTTTTTTAATGACTAATGGCATTAATGCTGTTCTAGGAGGTTTTGAAACGTCACATTATTTTCACGTTTCGTTGAAAAGGAAATTTTTAAGACAGTATTTAGTTTCCTTAGCGCTTTCTCTTTTACTTTCATTACTGCTCATTATTACAGTTGCAGCAATTGTGATTTTCGAGGTTTTTATTCAAATGACAAAAATTCAAGATGTGCTATCAGATAAAATTCATTTAATCGAAATTGGACGTTACAGTTTTGTTATTCTTATGATTTTAATTTCCACTTCTTTGTTGTTTAAATTTGGTATAAAGAGAGAGAAGAACAGAGCTTTTATCTCAATAGGTTCTGTTTTTACAACAATTTTAATTATTTTTTCCTCTTATTTCTTTGGGATTTGGGTTGTGAAATTTTCACAATACAATGAGTTGTATGGTTCAATAGGTACTTTGCTTATTGTAATGTTTTATCTTTGGATTAATTGTATGATACTTTTACTAGGGTTTGATTTAAATGCTGCGATAAATAAAATTAAAAGAGAAAAACACTTAGAAATTGATTCGTTATGAAATCGGGAATATTTTACATTTTGCTATTTTTTGGTTGCCAAATGAGTTTTTCACAAACTATATTGGGTAAATGGAAAACTATTGATGATGAAACAGGAGTAGAAAAAAGTATTGTTGAAATTTTTGAAAAGCAAGGAAAATTTTATGGCAAAATCATAGAGATTTTTGAGGCCGAACATAGACATCGCAAATGCGAAAAATGCGAAGGTGAAGATAAAAACAAACCTATTTTAGGATTAACCATTTTGAAAGGAATGAAGAAAAGTGGTAACAGCTACGAAGGTGGAAAAATAACCGATCCAAAAAACGGAAGTTCTTATAATTGTAAAATTACTATGGAAGGTAAAGATAAAATAGTAGTTCGAGGATTTATTGGTATTTCGCTTTTTGGAAGATCACAAAACTGGATTAGACACAAATAATCAATTAATTAATGAATTTTTTCGTTGAGGTTATACTTCCGTTAGCATTACCAAAAACATTTACGTATCGAGTTTCAGAAGCTGAATTCTATTATCTTAAGAAAGGTTTTCGGGTTGCAGTTCCTGTGAAAAACAAAATCTATACTGCTTTGGTTATTGATTTGCATCAGACATCGCCAACACTATATGAAGCCAAAGAAATTCATCAAATTCTTGACGAAAAGCCAATTGTTAATCAACTTCAAATCAATCATTGGTTTTGGATTGCTTCTTACTATATGTGTACTATTGGAGATGTTTATCGAAGTGCTTTGCCGTCCGCATTATTGTTAGAAAGTGAAACTATAATTTCGCAAGACACTACAACATTTGTTAATGAAGCTGAATTGTCCGATGATGAGTTTTTAATTTATGAAGCCTTGCAACATCAAAGTTCTTTGAAAATTCAAAATGTTATTGACATTCTCAATAAAAAAACAGTTTTACCTATCATCAAGAAATTAATTGATAAAAAAATAATTTCTCTTCAAGAAGAAATTCAAGAAGAATACAAACCTAAATTAGTAAAATATATTCGTTTGCATTCTAATTTTAAAGATGAAAGCAAATTAGTTGCACTTTTAGATAGTTTAAAATCGGATAAAAGAAAAAATCTGGTTTTGCAATATTTTCAATTAAAAGCACAACAGAGTAATCCTATTTCTGTAAAACAATTGACTGAGAAAGCTAATGTTTCCGTCTCAATCGTAAAAGGATTAGTTGAAAAAAATATTTTTGAGGAATATCACATTCAGGAAGACCGAGTAAATTTTGATAAAAATAAAAATGATACTAAATTAATTTTAAGCAAAGCCCAACAAGTAGCTTTTAACGAAATTGAAAAATCATTTTTAGAAAAAGATGTTTGTCTTCTTCACGGAGTAACTTCCAGCGGAAAAACTGAAATTTATACTAAACTTATTGAACACTTTATTAAGGAAGGAAAACAGGTTTTATATCTTTTACCCGAAATTGCACTGACAACACAGCTAGTTTCTCGCTTGACACAATATTTTGGTAATAAAGTAGCTGTTTTTCATTCAAAATACAGTAATAATGAAAGGGTAGAAGTGTGGCAAAATGTTTTAAACCAATCTTCAACTTCACAAATAGTAATAGGAGCAAGGTCGGCTTTATTTTTGCCTTTTTCAAATCTTGGGTTAATTATTGTTGACGAAGAACATGAAACTACTTTCAAGCAACAAGATCCAGCGCCAAGATATCATGCACGAGACTCGGCAATTGTTTTAGCAAATGCGCATCAATCAAAAGTTTTATTAGGTTCGGCTACACCAAGTATTGAAACCTTTTACAATACAACTTCTGGAAAGTTTGGTTTAGTTACTTTAACAGAGCGATATGGAAATGTGCAAATGCCCGAAATTGAACTGGTTGACTTAAAAGAGAGTTATTTCAGAAAGAAAATGAAAGGTCATTTCAGTTTGACTTTAATTGAACAAATTACCGAAGCTTTTTCTAACGGCGAACAGGTTATTTTATTTCAAAACAGAAGAGGATTTTCTCCTGTTTTAGAGTGTTTAACTTGTGGACATGTTCCTCAATGTCAGCAATGTGACGTGAGTTTGACCTATCATAAATTTAAAAACCAACTGCGTTGTCATTATTGCGGATACAGTATGGCTAAGCCAACAAATTGTCATGTATGTTCAAGTGTGGATATAGAAACAAAAGGTTTTGGTACGGAACAAATAGAAATGGAACTAGCAGAATTGTTTCCTACAAAAAATATAAAGCGAATGGATCAGGATACAACTCGTGGGAAATATAGTTTTGAAAAAATTATCGACGGATTTAAAAATCGAGAAATCGATGTTTTGGTCGGCACTCAAATGCTTGCCAAAGGTTTAGACTTTGATAATGTTTCACTCGTTGGTATTATGAATGCCGATAATATGCTGTATCATCCTGATTTTCGCGCTTTTGAAAGAAGTTATCAAATGTTGACACAAGTCGCTGGTCGTTCTGGTAGAAGTGAAAAAAGAGGAAAAGTTGTTATCCAAACCTATAATCCATTACATAATATCATTCAGCAAGTAACAACTACTGATTATGAAGGAATGTATAAAGAACAACTATATGAAAGGCAAATTTATAAATATCCACCATTTTTCAGATTAATTAAATTGACTCTGAAGCATCGCGATTTTGAAAAATTAAAAGAAGGTTCGATGTGGTTATATCAGGTTTTGCAACAACACCTAACTGTTCCTGTTCTTGGTCCAGAAGAACCAGCCATCAGCCGAATTCGAAATGAATACATCAGAACGATAATGGTGAAAATACCAAACGAAACGAATTTGCAAAACACAAAAAAAACTATTCAGAAGGTTCTGAATAGTTTTGAAGTTATTTCGCAATACAGAGCTATTAAAGTAGCTGTAAATGTTGATTTTTATTAAATCACACTAGGCTATCGCGAGTGCTCTTATTAAATCTTCTTTTTTATTTCTGCTTAATGGAATTTTTGTAACTCCGATTTCGGCAAACTTACTATTGAAGCGTTCAACTTTATCAATGTTAATGATATAAGATTTATGAACTCTAATAAATTTATCTTTAGATAAATCATTTTCAAATGATTTCATCGTAGATAATACAAGATTACTATCTTCATCAGTTACCACTTTCACATAATCACCATAAGCTTCAATCCACTTAATCTTATTAGTATAAATTTTCAGCTTTTTAAGATTACTTTTAATAAAGATATGTTCACCATCTTCTTCATTATTTTCTTTTTTGAGCATATGGAAATCAATTGCTCGTCTTACAGAAGCATTAAACCGATCAAGTGCTATAGGTTTTTGTAGGTAATCTGTAGCATCATAATCAAAGGCCTTCATAGCATATTCTGCTTTCGAAGTAATAAAGATAATTTGAGGTTTTGCTTTCAATCCATCAAGAAAATCAAAACCACTGATGACTGGCATCTCGATATCGAGAAAAATAAGGTCAACAGTATGAACCGACATGCAATTTTTTGCTTCAATTGCATTAAAAAAATCACCTACTAAATGAAGGTTTGGGTGATTATTTACTAACTTTGCAATGATCATTCTTTGAATAGAACTATCATCAACGACAACACAATTTAGTTTCATAATTTTATTTATTATAGATTTGGTGATGTAAAAATATTAACTTTTTTTTTATCCACCTAACATTTCGTCGATTTTTTTTGCTTTTAAACGATTTTTTTTACTTTTAGACGATTTCACCCTTTATATGATTGTGATGTAAAAAGTATTTATTAACTTCGCGCCCAATTTAAAATTTAACATTTTTATTATGAATCATTACGAAACTGTTTTCATCTTAAATCCCGTTTTATCTGAAGTTCAGGTAAAGGAAACAGTAAGCAAATTTGAAGATTTTCTTACGTCAAAAGGAGCAGAGATGGTATCAAAAGAGGATTGGGGCTTGAAAAAACTAGCTTATGAAATCCAAAACAAGAAAAGTGGTTTTTACCATTTATTCGAATTTAAAGTATCAGGAGAAGCTCTTATTGCTTTTGAAACTGAATTTAGACGTGACGAAAGAGTAATGCGTTTCTTGACAGTAGGTCTAGATAAACATGCTATTTCATGGGCAGAAAGAAGAAGAGCAAAACTTAAAGCAGCTAAATCAAACTAATCATGGCAACATTACAACAATCCGCTTCAGGAAAAAAAGATGGAGATATCAGATATCTTACACCTTTAAATATAGAAACTAATAAAATTAAAAAATATTGTCGTTTCAAAAAATCAGGTATTAAATATGTTGATTATAAAGACGCTGATTTTTTATTGAAATTTGTTAACGAGCAAGGTAAAATTTTACCAAGAAGATTAACAGGTACTTCTTTAAAATACCAAAGAAAAGTGTCAGTTGCTGTTAAAAGAGCGCGTCACTTAGCTTTAATGCCATACGTGGCCGATTTATTAAAATAATATAAACTCAGTTGTTGTCTCTTTGCGATGCAAAGAGACTAACTTCTATAATAAAGGACAACAACATGGAATTGATCTTAAAACAAGACGTTCAAAATTTAGGTTTTAAAGATGACGTAGTAACAGTAAAAAATGGTTACGGTCGTAATTTCTTAATCCCACAAGGATATGCTCAATTAGCAACTCCTTCTGCTAAAAAAGTTTTAGCTGAAAATTTAAAACAAAGAGCTTTTAAGGAAGCTAAAATTGTTGATGACGCTAAAAAATTAGCAGAAACATTAAAAGCTTTAGAGATTAAAATTTCGGCAAAAGCTGGTGGTGAAAAATTATTCGGTTCAATCACTAATATCGATATCGCCTCGGCTTTAGAAGCTGCTGGTCAATCAATCGATAGAAAATTTATCACTAGTGGTGTCGTTAAACGTACAGGTAAGTATTTTGCCTCTATCAGATTACACAGAGATGTAGTGGTTGAATTGCCTTATGAAATTGTAGCTGAAAAAGCATAATTTTTGAAACATTTTTAAAAATCCCAACTCGCAGGAGATTGGGATTTTTTTTTGACTTAATCTGAACTTGTTTCAGACTCTTTTTTTATTATTTAATTCAGGTTCTTAAATATCAATAATAGCATCTTAGAAGGAAAAGATGCTGAAATAAATTCAGCATAAATGAAATACAAAAGACTTACAAAAGAACAATTTGAAGCGTTACAAAATGAGTTTAGTAATTTTTTAGCTACGCAAACAATAGATAAAGCAGAATGGGATTCAATAAAGGCCAACAATCCTGAAGTGGCCGAGCAGGAATTAGATGTTTTTTCTGATTTGATTTGGGAAGGTGTTTTAAACAATGCACAATATTTAGAACATTTTTCAAAAAATCATATATTTTTATTTCATTGTCAAGAAAAGTTAATTCAGTCTATTGTTTTAAAATCACTTGATGTTGAGGTTGATTTTATGGTTAAGGATGGTTTACAGTGGCTTAGTGATCATATGTTTACCGATAGTGTTGAAATACATTTAGGAAGAAAAGAATATGAAAAAGAGCGCAATGTTGCTATTTTCGATTTAATTACACAAGGCGCTATTTTGAGTGACGGACAGTTATATCTTCAAATTAATGGTATAATTCAATCCTAAAGAGTTATTATTTTCAAAATTAATGGCTAATTTAGTACTCACAATTTGAGACTATATTAGCCAATTTTTTTATGGAAATTTTACAAAAAATTCAGAATTTAAGAGCAGAACTTAATGAGCACAATCATAATTACTATGTATTAGATAGGCCAACAATTTCTGATTTTGAATTTGACCAAAAACTTAAACAACTCCAAGAATTAGAAGATCAGCATCCAGAATTTTTTGATGACAATTCACCAAGCCAGAGAGTCGGAGGTGCAATAACTAAAAATTTTAAGACGGTAATTCATGATTATCGCATGTATTCTTTGGATAATTCTTATTCGAAGGAAGATTTGTTAGATTGGGAAAATAGAATTCAAAAAGTATTGGGGAATGTAACGTTGCAGTACACTTGTGAATTGAAATATGATGGCGCATCCATTTCAATAACATATGAAGATGGTAAATTGAAGCGAGCGGTTACTCGCGGTGATGGTTTTCAAGGAGATGATGTAACAAATAATGTCAAAACTATAAAATCTATTCCTCTTACATTGAAAGGAGATTTCCCCGAGCGTTTCGATATTCGCGGTGAGATTATTTTGCCCTTTGAGGGATTTGAAAAGATGAACCAGGAATTAATTGAGATTGGAGAAACACCGTATTCTAATCCACGGAATACCGCTTCAGGTAGTTTGAAACTACAAGATAGTTCAGAGGTTGCTAAACGCCCTTTAGAATGTTTGTTATATTTTATTGTGGGCAAAAATTTAAAAATAAATTCCCAATTTGAAGGATTAGAAGCTGCGCGAAGTTGGGGATTTAAAGTGCCAAGAGAAGCAAAACTAGCAGGTTCAATATTAGAGGTTTTTGATTATATCAATTATTGGGATATTCATCGTCATCAATTGCCTTATGAAACGGACGGAGTCGTTATTAAGGTGAACAGTTTCCAGTATCAAGATGAATTGGGTTTTACAGCCAAAGCACCACGATGGGCAATGGCATATAAATTTAAGGCGGAGCAAGTTGCAACCAAATTAAATTCTATTTCTTATCAAGTGGGACGAACAGGCTCGATTACACCAGTTGCCAATTTGGAACCGGTTCAATTAGCAGGAACAGTGGTAAAAAGAGCATCACTGCACAATGCTGACCAAATAGAAAAATTAGATATTCGTGTTGGTGATACTGTTTTTGTAGAAAAAGGAGGTGAAATAATTCCAAAAATTATTGGTGTAGATTTTTCAAAAAGAAATCCAATTTTGGAGTCTACTCAATATATCACACATTGTCCTGAATGCACTTCAGAATTGGTTCGAAGTCAAGGCGAAGCTAATCATTATTGTCCTAATTTTTATGGTTGTCCACCACAAATTATTGGTAGAATTCAACATTACATTTCTCGTAAAGCAATGGATATTGAAGGGCTTGGCGGCGAAACAGTGGCCTTGCTTTACCATAATGGTTTAGTGAAAAATTACGCTGACTTGTATGATTTAAAAGTGGAACAAATTTTACCACTTGAACGAATGGCACAAAAATCGGCTGAAAATTTGGTTAATGGAGTGCAAAAATCCAAGGAAGTTCCGTTTGAAAGAGTATTGTATGCCATTGGTATTCGATTTGTAGGTGAAACTGTGGCTAAAAAATTAGCAAAACACTACAAATCTATTGAGGCAATTCAAAATGCAACCATTACAGATTTGATTTTAGTTGATGAAATAGGTGAAAAAATTGCCCACAGTGTTGTTGAGTTTTTTGAAAATCAAGAAAATATCCAAATTATTCAACGTTTAAAACAAGTAGGAGTTCAGTTTGAAATTATAGAGAAATACAATCCAAATGCTACCGATAAATTACTAGGAAAAACTTTTGTAGTTTCGGGTGTTTTTGAAAAATTTTCGCGCGATGATTTGAAAAAAGCTATCGAAGATAATGGCGGAAAAGTAGGTAGTTCGATTTCTACGAAAACGGATTATGTGGTCGCTGGCGAAAATATGGGACCAGCAAAGCTGGAAAAAGCGAATCATTTAAAAATCCCAATTCTCTCAGAAACCGAGTTTATTACAATGTTATCTGTTTGATTGTAAATGAAATATTTTACTGGTTTTGTTTTTCCTATTCTTTTTTGTTCTAAATTTATTTATCCAAAAATAGTGGCATGATGAGAAAGAGTGAAATTTTGAAATTATTGACAATACTATATTTTGTTATTGCACTAGGTGAAATAATTGCAGAGTATTTTTTATTTAAACCCGCCTTATTTGTATTAAAACCTTTAATTCCCGTACTTCTTTTAGTGTTGTATTGGATAGCATCGGAAAAGAAAAATACTTTTTTTATACTGGCCGTTTTATTCTCAGCTATTACAAATATTTTGTTCATACCTAATACCGAAAAGTGTTTGTTTTACGGTATTATTTCATTTACGATTTTCAGGATGTTATCGATTTGTCTTGTCTTTTATTTACAAAAAATTAAGGATTACGTGCCATTACTTATTGCAACAGCGCCTTTTTTACTAATTTTTTCCTACTTATTCACTGAAACACCAGATATTCCTGAAAATAGTATTTACATTATTATTTTTCAGAATATTTTGATTTCAATTTTTGCTGGTGTTGCCTTGTCAAGTTATGTTATGAATGATAATAAGCAAAATTCTATTTTATTCATTAGCGCGTTATTATTTGTTATGTTGCAGTTTGTGGTTTTTATCGAAAAATATTTTCTTACCAATGAATACCAACAATTATTTCGACCATTAGCAATGACCTTTAATGTGTTTGCTTTTTATTCTTTTTACAGATATGTTATCAACGCTGAAGAGTCAAACAATGATTGATTTTTTGGGCATTATTTCACTTTTATCGTTATTTAAATAAAAGTCAATTCTGCCGAGGTTGATACCATAACATCCCACTTGATTTACAAGTACATCGTTGCCTTCACTATTTTTTAATACCGTGGGTTTATCTAAGAATGTATGCGTGTGACCACCAATTATTAAGTCTATATCTTTTGTTAATGTCGCTAATTTTGTATCACAAATTTTATCGGGTTCATTTTTATACTTGTAACCTAAGTGGGAAAGACAAATTACCAAATCACATTTTTGCTCGTGTTTTAAAATTCGCGACATGTCTTGAGCTACTGTAAGCGGATCATTATAACCTGTTTCTTTATAGTTTTTTTTATCAACCAATCCTTCAAGGACTATACCAAGACCAAAAACACCCACTTTTATTCCGTTTTTATTTAAAATTTTATACGGTTTAACGTGTCCATCCATAATGGTGTTTTTGAAATCGTAATTCGCCGAAACAAATTCAAAAGTAGCATGTGGTAACTGTGCATATAATCCGTCAATACCATTATCAAAATCATGATTGCCTATGGTGGCTATATCATACTTCATCATACTCATTAGTTTGAATTCCAATTCTCCACCAAAATAATTAAAATAGGGTGTTCCTTGAAATATATCACCAGCATCAAGAAGTAGCACATTTGGATTTTCCTTTCTAATGCTTTCAATTATGGCAGCTCGTCGAGCAGCACCACCCATATTGGGATTTTTTGGATGATTAGCAGGAAATGGGTCAACATAGCTGTGCACATCATTGGTATGTAGAATTGTCAAGTGCTTTTTGTCAAGGGTTTTGAAATTGGAATTCAAAAATTCGGTAGAATTAGCATAAAGTGGAGCTAAATCACTAAGTCCAAGAAACGCTGAACTAACAACTGTTTTTTCAATAAAATCTCTTCTTTTCATGTGGGCAGAATTGGTTTTTTATTCCTTTATGACTCTTTTATCATTACTGGCCGTAATAACTTTATTTTCTTTGAAATAATCGATAATTATATTCCGCAACTTATATTCTAAATCATATTTTTGAACACCTTTAGTAAAAAATAACATATTGTCGTTGCCGGTTGCCAAATAATCTGACGTTACAACATAATACGTTTTAGTCGTGTCTAGCGCAATTCCTCCAATCAAAATGTTTTTTGGAGCATTATTATTATCAATTGTAAAAGTCATTCCTTTTAACGGATGTGGCTTTTTTTCGGATATAATAAAATTGACCATTTCTAATACTTGTTCTCCTTTCAATGCAATGACTACCGCACTATTTTCAAAAGGCATTATTTCATAGGCATTTCGAGCGGTTACATCGCCTTTTGGAATAATTGTTCGAATGCCGCCATGATTTAATAGGCAAATATCGATTGATTTTTTTTCTCTCAATTGAAAGATCTTGTTTGATTTTTCAAAAGTGATATCAGATAAAAAGTTACCCATAGGAGTTTGCCATTCGCCATTTTTATCAATAGTTTCGGATGCGTTTGCTAAGACAGCATTTAAATCGGCATCAATTTTATTTCTGTAAGGTTTTATAATGTCTTCAATTGGAATTGATTCGATAAATTCCTTCGTGACACCTATTTGTTTTCCTTCTATTTTGGTAACAAAATATTTTTTTTCTGCGCAGGAAACTGCTATATGAAATGTTAATAATAAAACAAATAGTTTCATTACAACGTTATAGTTTTTTAGTTTTACCATCGGTTATGATACTAATTTCAGTAAATTTGTAAATCAAGTAAAAGTACTATGTTTTTAAATTTTTTAAAGGATTTTTCAACAAAAAAAATAGTTAAAAATAGGTTATCCAATGTTAAACATTTATCCACTGATACTATCATAAAAAAGGTTGGGATTATTTTTGATGAAACCTACTTCTATGAAAGAGAGTCGCTAGTTCAAGAATTAATTCAAAATGGAATTAAAGAAAATAACATTCAAATTCTAGTTTTTAAAGATAAAATAAAGAAGAATGAAACCTTCGATTATCCTATTTTTAGTTACAAAGATTTGACATGGAATGCGAATGTTGATAAAAAAGAAGTTAAGGATTTTGTTGCTGAAGATTTTGACTTATTAATAAACTACTACGATACCGAAAAAGTGGCATTACTACTCGTTTCTCATCTATCAAAAGCAAGTTTTAAGGTTGGTTTTGCTACAATAGACCAACGATTAAACCATTTTATGATTAATACAAATGCTGAAAATTATAAAGTATTTGTAGAAGAACTTTTCAAATATTTAAAAATTTTAAACAAAATATAAAATGCAATCATTAATAGGAACTGGAGTTGCACTGGTAACACCTTTCAAAAACGATTTTTCAGTTGATGTGCAAGCGCTAAAAGCTATTGTAAATTTTCAAATTGATAATGGAATTGATTATTTGGTAGTATTAGGAACGACAGCCGAAACGGCTACATTATCAAAAGCGGAAAAAGAGCTGGTTATAAAAACCATTGTCGAAACAAATAATAAGCGATTGCCATTGGTTCTTGGTGTGGGAAGTAACAACACTCAAGAAGTAGTTGAGGAGTTAAGGATAAGAGATTTTTCTGATTTTGTGGCTGTTTTATCTGTTTCGCCTTATTATAACAAGCCAACTCAAGAAGGAATTTATCAACATTTTAAAGCCATTGCTGAAGCATCGCCAATTCCGGTTATACTCTACAATGTTCCAGGAAGAACTGCTAGTAATATGTTGCCATCAACAATTATAAGATTAGCTAGTGATTTTAAAAATATAGTAGCTGTAAAAGAAGCTGCAGGCGACATAGTGCAAGCTATGAAATTGATTCAGAATGCACCTAAAGATTTTTTGGTCATTTCAGGTGATGACATGATTACGTTACCCATGATCTTGGCTGGTGGTGCAGGTGTAATTTCGGTCATTGCTGAAGGTTTCCCAAAACAATTTTCAGAAATGGTTCATCTAGGTTTGAATAAAAGAGTAGAGGAAGCCTACAAGCTGCACTACCTTCTAGCTGATTCTATTGACATGATTTTTGAGCAAGGAAATCCTGCCGGAATTAAAGAAGTATTCAAAGCGCTTGGTTTAGCAGAAAATACAGTTCGATTACCATTAGTTAATGTAAATGAAGATTTAGCGAACAGGCTCAATATTTTTACAAATAAAATTTCCAACATGTAGATTTTCTGTACAGAAAAATAATATTTTGTAATCCACAATTAATAACTAAATTTGCACCTCAAACTTCGGATGTACATTATAACTAATGCTTTATAAATCAGCCGAATTACTAAGAAAAATGAAGAACATTATATATTTATTACCCATACTATTTTTGTTTTCGTCTTGCAGCGAGTATCAAAAGGCTTTAAAATCGGAAGATATTGCTTTTAAGTTTGTAGAAGCTACTAAAATGTATGAAGCAAAGAAATATACAAATGCCATCAGATTATTTGACCAGATTGCTCCAGCATACAAAGGAAAGCCTCAAGCAGAACGGATGTTTTATATGTACGCCAATTCATTGTATTTAACTAAACAATATTATCTAGCTGCTTATCAGTTTGAATCTTTTGTGTCTAGTTATCCAAAAAGTGATAAAGTTGAAGAGTCGGCTTTTCGTGGAGCTAAGTGTTTTTCAGAATTGTCGCCAGTATATACTTTAGATCAAACAGATACGTATAAAGCTATAGAGAAACTCCAAGATTTTATAGATATTTATCCAGAATCTACCAATTTACCTGAGGCAAATGCTATTGCAAAAAAGTTAAGAGAAAAATTAGAATTAAAAGCCTATGAAAATGCGAAGGTTTATAACAATATTTCTGATTATAAATCATCGATGGTTGCTTTCGATAACTTTTTAATTAATTATCCTGGTACACCATTTAAAGAAAAAGCTTTGTTTTACAAGCTTGAGTCAGCATACAGTTTGGCAATCAATAGTATACCATCAAAAATGGAAGAGCGTTTACTTTCAGCTAAAGCTGCCTACGCCACTTTAGTTAAATATTACAGTAATTCAGAATATAAACCAAAGGCTGATGAAATGTTGGCCCGCATTGATAACGATTTAAAACAATTTTCTAAATAAAAAACGTCATGGATTTAAAGAAAACAAATGCACCGGTAAACACAATTACCTACAATAAAACGGCAATTGAAGAGCGCACGGGTAATGTTTACGAGGCAATAACAATAATGGCCAAGAGAGCTAACCAAATTAATTCAGAAATTAAAAAAGAATTAACTGAAAAGTTAGAAGAGTTTGCTACATATAATGATAGTCTTGAAGAAATTTTTGAAAACAAAGAGCAAATTGAAGTTTCGAAATATTACGAAAAATTGCCAAAACCTCATGCGCTAGCGGTTCAAGAATGGCTAGATGATAAAATATATTATAGAGATACTACCAAAGACTAATCGAGATGTCTGTTTTAAGCGGTAAAAAAATACTACTAGGAGTTTCTGGAGGAATTGCTGCTTATAAAACTGCAACATTAGTTAGACTATTTATAAAAGCAGGTGCACATGTTCAAGTTATCATGACACCTGCTTCTAAGGATTTTGTAACGCCGTTAACACTATCAACGCTTTCGAAAAATCCTGTTTATTCCACCTTTTACAATGAAGAAGATGATTTATGCCAAAATGGCGAACAATCAAAACAAAGTGGCCTTTGGAATAACCACGTTGAGCTAGGACTTTGGGCTGATTTTATGTTAATCGCACCAGCAACTGCCAATACATTGTCTAAAATGGCAAATGGTAATTGTGATAATTTATTAATTGCAACATATCTTTCTGCTAAATGTCCCGTGTATTTCGCTCCAGCAATGGATTTAGATATGTATAAACATCCGTCTACAGTATCAAGTTTTAATGCACTAAAGCAGTTTGGTAATATCATTATTCCTGCCGAAAGCGGAGAACTAGCCAGTGGATTATCAGGTGAAGGAAGAATGGCAGAACCTGAAAATATTATATCCTTTATAGAAAGAGACATTAGTAATAAATTGCCTTTAAGAGGAAAAAAATTACTTGTCACTGCAGGACCAACTTATGAAGCCATCGATCCTGTGCGCTTTATTGGTAATCACTCTAGTGGCAAAATGGGTTTTGATATTGCTGAGAGTGCAACTAAATATGGAGCAGAAGTAATTTTAATTTCAGGACCAACGCATCTACAAAGCACAAATTCTGCTATTCAATTAATAAGAGTTACCACAGCAAAGGAAATGTATGATGCCTGTCATCAATTTTTCAATTCGGTAGATGTTGCCATTTGTGCAGCAGCAGTGGCAGATTACAGACCAAAATTTACATTCAATCAAAAAATAAAAAAAGACGAAGCAGTTATAACTGTTGAACTTGAAAAAACACAAGATATTCTAGCTTCTTTGGGAAAAATCAAAGAAAATCAATTTTTGATTGGCTTTGCCTTAGAGACAGAAAACGAAATTGAAAACGCTCAGTTAAAAATTCAGAAAAAAAACTTAGATTTGATAGTTTTAAATTCGCTTCAGGATAAAGGTGCAGGTTTTGCCGCTGCTACAAACAAGGTTACCTTTATAACCAAAGATTTCCTTGTAGAAAAAATGCCGCTAAAATTGAAGTTGGAAGTTGCAGATGATATTATGAATAAAGTAATTTTGCATTATGAAAAAAATAGCTAGTATTCTCTTCTTATTTCTTTTTGGATTTGCCCAAGCGCAGCAATTAAATTGTACGGTTCAAGTTAATACCGAACAGTTAGCTATGGAAAACATTCAAATTTTCAAAACGCTGGAAAAAGCGATTTCAGAATTTGTAAACAAAACAGATTGGACAGGAGAAGTATATAAACAAAACGAAAAGATTAATTGTTCCATGGTTATTATTGTTAATAGCTATGCTTCAAATCAGTTTTCAGCGACGATACAGGTGCAATCTACTAGACCTGTTTTCAATTCTACTTATGCTTCACCCGTTTTTAATTATAATGATAGTGACTTCAGCTTCAACTATGTAGAGTTTCAAAATTTGATTTTTAATCCTGCAACCTATGAAAATAATTTATTGTCGGTTTTGGCTTTCTATAGTTATATGATACTTGGTTTTGATGCTGATACTTATTCTTTAAACGGTGGTTCCAATTACTTTCAAACCGCATTTGAAGTGCTGACTGTAGCGCAACAAGGCGGATACAAAGGATGGAACCAGAACGATGGAAATCAAAATCGTTTTTTTCTTATATCAGATTTACTTTCAGGAACATTTGATGCTTTTAGACAGACAATGTATTCCTATCATAGAGAAGGCCTAGACAATATGAATTCTAACTTAGAAACTTCTAAAAGTAAAATTTTGGAGTCTATTGATATACTTTCTGGTCTACATACTGTTAGGCCAAATGCTTTTTTAACAAGAGTATTTTTTGATGCTAAATCAGACGAACTGGTTTCAATTTTGTCTGGTGGACCAAAAATTTCTTTATCAAAAACTCTTGATACGTTGAATAAAATTTCACCACTCAATTCGAGTAAATGGTCAGCAATTAAGCTTTAGTGATTATTTTTTTACAAAGTTATTTCATTTCCTATTTTTATGATTACTTCGCTCCATATTGAAAATTTTGCCCTGATAGAAAAATTAAATATTAATTTTGTCGACGGCTTTTCAATAATTACTGGAGAAACAGGAGCTGGAAAGTCTATTTTACTTGGTGCTTTAGGACTAGTTTTAGGTAAAAGAGCTGATTTGTCTTCATTAAAGAACTGTGATGAAAAGTGTGTTGTTGAAGCTAATTTTTCCATTGGAAAGTATAATTTGAAATCTTTATTTGAAGCTAATGATTTAGACTTCGAAGAAGAAACTATAATCAGAAGAGAGATTTTACCTTCAGGCAAGTCTAGAGCATTTGTAAACGATAGTCCAGTTAACCTTCAACAATTGCAGGATTTAAGCCTTCGTTTAATTGATATTCATTCACAGCATCAGACTTTAGAGTTGTCAAATGATGATTTCCAATTCAATATTCTTGACTCAATTGCAGGAAACCAAAGTCTTTTATCAGATTTTTATACTCTTTTAAAATTATACAAGACAAAGAAGACTAAATTAGAAAGTAAAAAATCAAACTTTTTTGACTTTTTAAAAGAAAAGGATTATAATGAATTTTTACATCAAGAGCTAGTAGCTGCTAATCTGAAATCGGGAGACTTAGAACATTTAGAGAAAACATATGAAGCGCTAAATAATGTTGAATTCATCAAAGAAAATCTAGATAAGTTACTTGTTTTGGCTAATGAGGACGAATATGGCCTAATAAAAAATCTTAAAGAATTTAAAGCTGTGCTTCTAAAAAACAGTAGTTTTTCGGCCAATTATCAATTGCTTTCCGATAGAGTGAATTCTATTTTAATTGAATTTGACGACGTTGTGAAAGAGTTAGAACGCGAGTCAGAGTCTTTGCTAAATGACCCCGAGCAACTTGAACTTATAAATCAGAAGTTACAGTTGATTTATATTTTGCAAAAAAAGCATCAAGTCATAACTGTTGATGAACTAATTGAAATTCAAAATGAACTTCAAAACAAAATCTATACATTAACGTCTTTAGAAGACGAGATAGCATCTTTAGAATTAGAAATTAATACCCTAGAGACTCAATTAGATGATTTTGCAGCTAAAATCAGCAATAGTAGAAGAGAGGTAATTCCGGTTTTAAATGAGAAATTAATCTTGATTTTAGGTCAACTAGGTATGCCAAATGTAAGATTTAAAATTGAAATTGGACCATCAAACGACTATCATTACAACGGAAAAGACAACATCCAATTTTTGTTTTCTGCTAATAAAGGAACTGATTTCGGCACTTTAAAAAAAGTAGCTTCTGGTGGAGAAATGTCAAGAATTATGTTGGCCGTAAAATTTATTTTATCTCAATATTCTAAACTTCCAACCATCATTTTTGATGAAATTGATACAGGTGTTTCAGGAGATATAGCCAATAAAATGGGAGAAATCATGAAATCAATGAGCCAAAGAATGCAGGTTTTTGCGATAACTCATTTACCACAAATTGCTGCCAAAGGAAACTCTCATTTTAAAGTATATAAATCAATAATTGGTGAAACTACTGTATCAGAATTAAAATCACTCAATCCAGAAGAAAGAATTATTGAAATTGCTGAAATGCTATCAGGCAAACAAATTTCAGAGTCTGCATTAAACCATGCCAAAGCATTATTAAACTAATTGCTTTATTTTTTTACTTTTGTCTTTTCTTACATAACTAAAATTTATACTAATTAACTATTGAGAATATGATTATAGAACCAAGAATGCGAGGATTTATTTGTTTGACAGCGCACCCTGATGGTTGTGCGAAAAGTGTTAAAAATCAAATTGATTATGTTAAATCAAAAGGTCATGTTAACGGTCCCAAAAGAGTTTTAGTTATTGGAGCTTCAACAGGTTTTGGGTTAGCATCAAGAATAACAAGTGCTTTTGGTTCTGATGCTGCTACTATTGGAGTATTTTTTGAAAAGGAACCCTCGATTGGAAAAACTGCAACACCTGGATGGTATAATTCAGCAGCATTCGAAAATGAAGCTCAAAAAGTTGGGTTATATGCTAAAAGTATAAATGGAGATGCCTTTTCAAAAGAAATAAAACAAAAAACAATCGATTTAATCAAAGCTGATTTAGGTCAAATCGACTTAATTATTTACAGTTTAGCATCGCCTGTTCGTTTGCATCCAGAAACAGGAGTTTTGCACCGTTCCGTTTTAAAACCAATCGGTAAAACTTTTACAAATAAAACGGTAGATTTCCACACAGGTAATGTTACTCAGGTTTCTATCGAACCAGCCACTCAAGACGATATCGATAACACTGTAGTTGTTATGGGTGGTGAAGATTGGTCGATGTGGATTGAAGCGATGAAAAATGATGGTGTATTGGCAAATGGGGCAACAACAATTGCTTATTCCTACATTGGTCCAGAGGTTACAGAAGCTGTTTACAGAAAAGGAACAATTGGTAAGGCAAAAGATCATCTTGAGGACACAGCATTTCAAATTACTTCAAGTTTGGAAGAGTTAAATGGAAAAGCATATGTTTCAGTAAACAAAGCATTAGTAACACAAGCAAGTTCTGCCATTCCTGTTATTCCTTTGTATATCTCTTTACTGTATAAAATAATGAAAGCAGAAGGCATTCATGAAGGTTGTATTGAGCAAATTCAGCGTTTATTTAGTCAACGATTATACACTGGATCTGCCGTTCCAACGGACGAACAAGGTAGAATTAGGATAGACGATTGGGAAATGCGCAAAGATGTCCAAGAGAAAGTGAAAAGTTTATGGGAACAAGCTACAACAGAAAATCTTATTGAGATAGGTGATTTAGCAGGTTATAAACAAGATTTTCTTAACTTATTTGGATTTGGTTTCGATAACGTTGACTACGCCGCTGATACCAATGAAATGGTTATGATTTCAAGTATCTAGGATTTCACTAAAAATCGTTCATAAAAAGTCATCTAAATATTAGGTGGCTTTTTTTTATTTTCTTATTTTTATACTCAATTAACTATAAAACTTATTTAAATGAAAAAAATTACTTATTTTTTCTTAACCTGTTTAGGAATGATTACGGCCTCGTATGGTCAGTTTTCAGAAAGTTTTGACTCTGGCACCACCGCACCGACTGGTTGGTCTGTTATAAACGGTGGTGGGACTAGTACTTTTGTTTTTGGTGTTGGTTCGCCAGGTTCCGCATTTTCAGCTCCTAATGCAGCACAGATTAATTTCGATGCTGTAGCGCATGACGATTATTTGGTAACTCCGCAAATTACAGTTACTGCTGGTCTGAACGACAGATTAACGTATTACGTTAAAAATCAAGATCCTAATTTTGTTGAGGCTTATGAAGTAAGGTTGTCAAATACAACGGCTACTGCAGCGGCCTTTACGGTAGTTTTAACTCCCGAAGCAGATGCTCCAAATGACTGGACACAATTTACTATAGATTTAACACCTTATTTAGGGCAATCTATTTTTGTTGGATTTCGTGCAGTATCAACTGATAAATTCAGATTGTTATTTGACAATGTTGTAAATGATACCGCGCCAACTGCTGCACCAAATTGTGTTGTGTTAACAGCTCCACTTAACGCTGCAACAGGAGTTAGTCCATCACCATCTGTGACTTTAACGTGGACTGCTGCAACTAGTGGTTCAACCGCAAGTTCATACGATGTTTATTTAGATACAAATCCTTCGCCAACTACTCTACTTGGTAATCAAGCTACATTAACAAGATCAGTAACGGGATTATTGTCTACAACAACTTATTATTGGAGAGTAGTTGCCAAAAACGTTGCTGGTGAAGCAACTGGTTGTTCTGTATTCAGTTTTACTACTTCTGTTGATCCTTTTGCGCCATATTGTGGTCCGTTGTTATTTACTGCGGCTACTGATCCTGTCGAACCAATTACTTTGGTAAATTTTGCAGGAATCAACAATGCAACATCAGCGTCAGTAGCTGGTGGAATAGGTCATGAAGTATTCACCTCTATTACAGGTAATGTTACAGCTGGCTCGTCTTACACAATTACTTTGAAAGGAAATACTGGTGGAAATTTTACGAATCGTTTTATTGTTTTTGCTGACTGGAACCAAGACGGTGATTTCGCTGATGCTGGTGAATCATATCCAATTACGCAAACAATTACAAATTCAACAGGTGTTGATGCTGCGCAAGCGACACAATCTTTACTAGTACCTCCAAGTGCTACTGTTGGAACTACACGTATGCGTGTTAAAAAAATATTTGGTACAACAAATTTCGCTGATCCATGTTTAGGTGCTGGTTTTGGACAAGCAGAGGATTATACATTGGCTGTGGCTGCTGTGCCTACTGATTTGCCAGATTTTGTCAATTTACAGTTTCCAGCTACAGCAACAATTGCTCAAGGCGGAAATGTGACTGTTTTTGGTCAAGTTTACGAAGCTGGTTTAACAGATGTAGCTCCAAATATCGTTGGTCAAGCTCCAGGAATTCAAGCTTGGGTTGGAGTTAATGCTACTAATACCAATCCAAATACATGGACAACTTGGACACCTGCAACATGGAATGCTGGAAGTATTGGAAATAATGACGAATATCAATTAGCAATTGGAACTACTTTAGCACCAGGGACATATTACTATGCAACTCGTTTTCAATTAAATGGTGGGGCTTTTGTATACGGTGGTATCAATGCGAGTGCACCAAACAATGGTAACTTTTGGGACGGAGCAACTTTTGGAAGTGGTGTTTTAACTGTTACAGCGCCTTTACCACCTGCAAATGACGAATGTTCAGCACCAATTGCTTTGACTCCAGGTGGTGTTTTTACAGATTTTGATATAGATGGAACCAATGTTGCTGCTACATTAAGCGCAAATACTCCTATTCCAACTTGTGGAAACCTCAATTTTGCTACAACGGCAAAAGACGTTTGGTATAGTGTTGTAGTTCCTGCATCAGGATCTTTAACAATAGAGACAGGTACACATTCTTCGCTAGCAGGTGTTGATACAGTATTTTCAGTATATTCTGGTAATTGTACATCATTAACTCAAGTTGGTTGTGATGACGATGGTGCTACTGAGTTCACGTTTGGATTATCGAGATTAGTTTTAACAGGTCAAACTCCTGGCGCCACTTTGCTAATCAGATTATTCGGTTATAATGGTGCGCAAGGCTTATACAGTATTTCAGCATTTGACGCTTCATTAAGTACTAACATATTTGATACCAATGATTTTACATACTATCCAAACCCAGTAAAAAACACTTTGAATTTATCTTTCAATCAAGAAATTTCAAATGTTGAAATTTATAATTTATTAGGCCAAAAAGTAAATGCTAATTCAGTTGGTGCTAATCAAGCGCAAGTCGATATGTCAAACTTATCAAACGGAGTATACTTAGTTAAAGTATTTTCCAACAATCAGTCAAAAACTATCAGAGTTATTAAAGAATAGTTTTACTCTTTTTTACTTGTTAAACCACCTAAAATTTAGGTGGTTTTTCTTTTTTATAAAACTTATCTTTGTTAAAAGTTAATTTATGTTTTTTTCCATAATTATTCCAGTTTACAATAGACCAGATGAGATTTATGAGCTTCTTCAAAGTTTAGCTTGTTCAAATTATGGTGCTGCTTTCGAAGTAGTGATTGTAGAAGACGGGTCATCAATTCCATGTCAAGATGTTATTGAAAAATTTAGAGATGTATTAACTATTTCTTATTTCTTTAAAGAAAACTCTGGACCAGGCGACTCTAGAAACTATGGAATGAAGAAGGCTAAAGGTGAATATTTTGTCATTTTTGACTCTGATTGTATCATTCCTAAACAGTACTTATCAGAAGTTAGAAACGAACTTAAAATTAATTATGTTGACTGCTTTGGCGGGTCTGATGACGCTTTACCTTCATTTTCAGATATCCAAAAGGCGATAAACTTTGCAATGACTTCCTTTTTGACTACTGGAGGAATTCGTGGTAAGTCTGAAAAACTTACTAAATTTCAACCTCGCAGCTTTAATATGGGAATTTCAAAGAGAGCATTCGAGGCGTCAGGTGGTTTTGGGAATATTCATCCTGGTGAAGATCCTGACTTATCTATTCGATTATGGAAATTGGGTTTTCAAACTAGACTTTTTCCAAAAGTTTTTGTTTATCATAAAAGGAGAATTGATTGGAACAAGTTTTCAGTTCAAGTTACAAAATTTGGAAAAGCCCGACCTATTCTAAATTATTGGTATCCACAATACAGCAAACTCACTTTTTTCTTTCCATCTTTATTTATAATTGGTTTTTTTCTATCGGTTGTACTTGCTTTATTTGGAGTATTATTTCCTGTTTTTTGCTTTACATTTTACTATTTGTGTGTATTAATAATTTCAGGTATTCAAAATAAAAGTGTTACAATAGGTTTGCTTTCTGTTGTAGCCGTTTCTATACAATTTTTTGGATATGGAACAGGTTTTTTACTCTCTTATTTCAAAGTAATTCTTTTAAAACAAAAGCCTGAAATTGCATTTCCTGAATTATTTTTTAAAGTAAAATCATGACTAAAATTATTGGATTGACAGGCGGAATTGGTAGTGGTAAGACCATGATAGCAAACTATATGCAGTCGAAAGGAGTCCCTGTTTACATAGCTGATGATGAAGCAAAAAAAATAATGAAATCAGCTGAAGTGAAAGAGTTAATTTGTAGTGAATTTGGAGATGCTGTTTTAAAAGATGACAATATTGACAATAGTATGCTCGCTAAACTTGTTTTTAATAATCCTGATAAGCTGCAAAAACTTAATGGTATTGTACATCCATTAGTCGCTTCACATTTTGAAGAATGGTTAAAAAAGCATAGCGATTTCCCCTTTATAATAAAAGAAGCTGCTATCTTATTTGAAAGTGGAAGTTTTAAAAAATGTGACGCAATTATTACAGTAATAGCTCCTTTAGAAACCAGAATTGACAGAATTTTGAAGCGTGATAAGACAGATAGAGAAAGCATTTTGAAAAGAATAGAAAACCAATGGACTGATAAAGAAAAGATGTCAAAAAGCCATTTTATTATTCGGAATATTACTAAAAAAGAGACTATAAATCAAGTAGATGAAATTCTTAAAAAATTAAACAATCAATAATTTTTTGATAAGATGTTAATGTTTGGTTAATGTATTTATAGTATAAATGTTAAAATATTAAATTTGCTTAATGAATAAATTGTTTTTTCGATTATTAGTAATTTTGATGAGTTTATCTTTAATCGGTATAATTCTTGTACAGGTTTATTGGTTTGACAAATCATTCGAAAATAATGAAGAACAGTTTAAATATCATGTTAAGCAAGTACTTGGAAACGTCGCCGATAAAGTTCAAAAATATGAAGCTTATACCTTTTATGAAAAATACAACAAGGTAAAAGATAGCACTGGCAAAATTCCTGAAAAAAGTGATTTTTTGGAGTTTGGTTATTATCAGCGAGACTCTAGAACTAATGAAACCATTATTTACTCTAATAGTATAATTTCCGAGGATTATGGAATTTCATCATCGTTCTTTGATAAAAAAATTGACAGTGTTAAGCAGCTAAAAAATTTCTCTTCCAAGCGGAAGACACAGGTTTACAATGAAAACATTGATAATTCAAGTATAAAACAAAATATTAATCCAGACTTAAAAATTGATAAAGCAGGTAAACTCGATTTATTAGATAATGCTCAATTCGAAATTTTTTATAAAGATATTGCCGCATTAAAGTCAATACAAGAAAGAGTTTCTAATGAGTTGTTGCAAAAGTTATTAACGGAAGAACTTAACGAATATGGTGTGAAAACTCCATTTGAATTTAGTGTTTACAGTAACGGATTAGCCACAAAAATAAAGTCAGAGCGATTCAAATATGACAAGTCCTCAACTTATTCAATTCCAATTTTTATTGATAATGAGAACAATAATAAATACCAATTACTCATCACCTTTCCTCAGAAAAAGAAGTTTCTTTTTGCTGAACTGATGGGAATTTGTATTTTGTCAATAATTTTTACATTAATTATTATAATCGCTTATTCTAGTGCATTAAGTCAGTTAATCAAACAACGTCAGATTTCAGAAATTAAAACCGATTTTATAAATAATATGACGCATGAGTTTAAAACGCCAATTGCTACAATTAACTTAGCTTTAGATGCTATAAAAAATCCAAAAGTTATTGATGATCCTGAAAAGGTAAGGCGTTATTTACAGATGATTCGGGATGAAAATAAGCGAATGCATGCGCAGGTTGAAAATGTGTTAAGAATTTCAAAACTTGAGAAAAAAGAACTAGACATAAAAAAAGAGTCAAGTAATATTCACGACATTATTGAAGACGCGATAGAGCACGTACATCTAATCATAGAGGATAGAGGCGGAATAATAACCAAACAATTAAAGGCAAATCGAACAACAGTTCTTTTAAATGATGTTCATTTTACAAATGTAATTGTTAATGTTTTAGATAATGCTATAAAATACTCACCAGAAGCTCCCAAAATTGAAATTTTAACTGAAAATGTTAAGGAGTTTATTTATATAAAGATAAAAGACCATGGAACTGGCATTTCGAAAGCGGCGCAAAAAAGAATATTTGAAAAATTTTATCGCGAGCATACAGGTGATCTACATAACGTCAAAGGTCACGGCTTGGGTTTGGCATACGTAAAACGAATTCTAGACGATCACAATAGTGAAATTTACGTCGAAAGCGAAAAAGGAAAAGGAAGTACATTTATAATAAAAATACCACTCATAAATTAATTAATTATGGAAAATAATAAAAAAATATTGCTAGTTGAAGACGATCAAAACTTTGGAATTGTCCTCAGGGAATATCTTACACTTAACGATTTTGAGGTAACCTTGGCTAAAAATGGGATGGAAGGTTTTGAAAAATTTAAGAAAGATAGTTTTGATTTATGCATTCTCGATGTCATGATGCCATACAAAGACGGTTATACTCTAGCTAAAGAAATTAGAGAAAAAAATAAAGATATTCCTTTGATTTTTTTAACTGCTAAATCAATGAAGGAAGATGTGTTGAAAGGTTATAAAGTTGGTGCTGACGATTATTTGAATAAACCATTCGACTCTGATGTGTTATTGATGAAGATTAAAGCAATTATCCAAAGAAAAGCAACTGAAACTAAAAATGAGCCAGCCAAATTTGAATTCCAAATAGGTAAGTTTTTATTGAATTCAAAATTGCGTTACTTAAAACTTGGTGATAACGAACCAATAAAATTGTCTCCAAAAGAGTCTGAATTGTTAAAAATGATGGCTATTTATGAAAATGATTTGATGCCAAGAGAATTGGCTTTGACTAAAATATGGAGAGAAGATAATTATTTTACTTCCCGAAGCATGGATGTTTATATTGCTAAACTTCGCAAATATTTAAAAGATGATCCAGAAGTGGAAATCCTAAATATTCATGGCGAAGGTTTTAGATTAGTGGTTAAAAAATAGGCAAATGGCTCCAAGAAATTGGAGCCATTTTATTTTAGATTTATTTGAAGAGCAAAGTTAGCTTTCTCATTACTGTGAACAACAAAAATAAGACCAGTTTCAGTATTTTTCTCACTAATGTCAACTTCATCTTTTAATGATAGTTCTTTGAGGTAATTCATTTCAAAGCTGGTAATTTTTTGACTTTTAATTATTTCATAATCTACTAAATCGATACACCATTCCAAGTACTTTACACTATTTGCGTGATTGACAATATCTAAATCAGAAATTTGTATCCTACGATTTGCTACTGTAGTCATATCATGTTGAAAATCTATTTTACCGAAAGGTTCAGATGTTGCTCTTTTGGAATATTTTTCGAAATGTTCATGAGGTAAAGCTAAATTTTCGGGTCTTCGAGTTTGTGTGTTAAAAACAGCCCAAAAAGTTTCACATCCTACTATTTTTTCGTCATCAAGATACAATTCCAAACAACGAGTTGAGCGTGAATTTTCCAATGAATTTATCCAAGTTTTTATCGTAATAACATCTCGCCATTTAGGCAAACGCTTTATCTCAACTCGCATTCTACTTAAAACCCAAGCTTGATGAAATTCTTGCATATCGCTAAAACTAATTCCGCCAAGTTCAGCATGTCTAGCTGCTGTTAATTGTAGAATATTGCACAAATCAGTGTATTTCAAATAACCGTTTGGATAACATTGAAGAAAGTTGATTTCTTTTTCTTCGTATAAAATAGAGTTGAAGTTGTGTGAAATGGGCATGAATTATAATTTTTGATCTATTTAGTTATATAAATAATTCCAATTTGAATACTATTTGATTTTCCAAAAAAATCTTCTAAAGTTTCTTCCGTTTTCACATCATATTTATTATTTACATAAAGAATTGATAAACATAAAGCGTTATGTTTATCAAAATTATAATTGATTGATGTGCCTAATCTAAATTCTTTTCCATCTTGTGCGCCACGTCTTTTTCCACTTTTTTTAATAACCAATTCAGAATATCCGTAACCAACACTTGGAGTTAATGAAATTTTTTTAGAAATAGGATAATCATAATTGAAGTAAAAAAAATAAGAATTGTGTTTAGAGCTTCCATAGTTTCCAATAAGCTGTTTATCTTCAACAGAGTAGAAAATATAATCTAGCCCAATTCCACCTGAAAAATTTGAATATTTTAAAATCCCTAGTGAACTTGTTACTCCTAAATTTGATGAATGACCTTAAGCTAATGCTGTTGAACCAAATTCAATAGGGTAAATAAAACCAATTGAAAACGATGTTTTTAAGTTGAGTTTATTGTCTTTTGTTTCTTGCGAAAAACAAAAAGGAAAAATAAATAAAAACAAAAGAATTAAAAATTTATTTCCCATTTTAATAATTTATTATTTGACTAATATTTTCCTCATTGATAACCAATTCCTGAGATATATTTTGTAACTGACCTGATATATTTTTTACAGTATAGTTTATTTGAATTGTTTGATTTTTTTTTGCAAAAAAATTATATATATAAAATGTTTCTTCTTCGTCTAAAAAAGAGGAACTATAAGGCGAGTTAATTCCATCAATAAATACATTTGTTATTTTATTTGAATTATTTATTGAATTAAATTCTAAATAAACTTGAACACTTTCATCATAGGTTAATCTATAAATTTTGGGAATAGTTAATTTATAACCATTAAAATTTTCGATACCTATGTTGTTAATTTCAAAAGGAACATAATTTTCATTATCACTATAAGGTGAGTTTACAGAAAGGTCATAACCACGATCAAATTCTGGCGAAGGAAAAATTAATCGCAACTCGCCATTACTATTTGTTTTCCCGAAGCTTAATATTTCACTACTAGAGCCAAAACCACTGCCATTACTAACAGTAATTTCGACGTCAATTCCTTCCAAACTATTATCGTTCGAGTCTACCAATTTAGTTTCAAATACCAATCTTGTTTCCGCATCATAAGGAATAGTACAAGAAACACAAGAGATAAATATAATTAGCAAAAAGTATTTTTTCATGTAAGTTTATTTCAAAGATGCTAAAATTCCAAAATGGTTGTATCAATTTATGGTTAATTCAATCGAATTAACAATCTCTTTTCTATCCGTTAAATAATCAAACCAAATGGCATTTTCAGTTCGTTTAAACCAAGTCAATTGTCTTTTTGCAAATCGGCGTGTATTCATTTTGATTTGTTCAATGGCGAATTCCAAAGATGTTTTTCCTTCAAAAAAGTCAAAAAGTTCTCTGTAACCAACAGTTTGAAGCGCATTTAAATTTTTATTTGGGATAAGATTTTCGACTTCTTTTAACAATCCTTCGTTAATCATGATTTCAACGCGCTGGTTAATTCGATCGTACATAATTTCTCTTTCGGCTTCGAGACCAATGATGATAGGAGTGAAGTTACGCTGGTTTTTCTTTTGACCAATAAAATTTGAATAGGGTTTTCCTGTTCCAATACAAACTTCTACAAAACGTTTCATCCGTTGCGGATTTTGTAATGTTTGCGGATTGTCAACAGACAATTTTTGATAATAGTCAGTGTCTAATTCTTTCAACTTTTGTTGTAAATAATCAATTCCAAATTTTTCAAAATCAGTATTTATTTTTATTCTAACTTCTTCGGCAATATCTGGAAAATCATCAAATCCTTTTAGGACAGAATCAACATACAATCCGCTTCCGCCAACCATAATTTGAACATTATTTTTTAGAAATAATTCATCCAACTTAGCAATAGCCTCTTTTTCAAAATCGCCAACAGAATAAGTATCGAAAATTGATTTGTTTTGAATAAAATGATGTGTTACACTTGCTAATTCTTGTTCATTTGGAACAGCGGTTCCAATTTTCATTTCCTTAAAAAACTGTCGGCTGTCACAAGAAATGATATCGCAATTGAAATGCTGTGCCAAAGCAATGCTTAGGGAAGTTTTCCCGATGGCTGTTGGGCCAATAATGGTTATGAGATATTTTTTTTTCAATTACTGCATTTTTTTAGCCCAGATTGTAGCGGCATCCTTTTATAAATTTGTAATGAGCGGTTTGCTGATTACAAATTTATAAAAGATATAGCGGAAAGCTGGATTGGCTCCAAATAAAAAATTAAAACTTTACAATTTTCATGACTTTATTTCGTCGCAAATATCCTTGAATAATTGTTCGCGTATCGCGGTTATTCTGCATGGGAATAATAATATTTTTGAGTATTTCTATGTTGTTTATTTGATAGTTTAAATCATAAAAACAATAGCCTTTGTAAATTCCGTTTTCTATTAAAATAGCGCTGCGTTCATCAATGCTTCTTCCTCTGTCAATAACGACCATATTGTCGTTTTCAAATTTATTTTTTTGAATAAATTCTTCCACTCTTTCGTTATATTCTTCGGGTGAAATTTTTCCAATACACGCGCCATCGCACTCTTTTATTTTATATTGAAAACACTCGTTTTTTGTATCGTAGAGGTTGGTATATTTTTGGCATAAATTATAGTGCGCTGTAATCCTGAACATAGCATTTTTTGCTTCGTTGATGGAAGTAAATGATGTGATTTCCTTTTTTCGACCATCGGCTTTTAGCAGTTTAAGGTTGATGTAGCCTTTTTCATCTTTCACAGCATACAATGCATATTGAAAAATGCTTTTGCGTTGCGCTCTGTTGTAAATAGGTTTATTTATTTTTATTTCCTCACTTTCTTTGAGTAGTGCTATGAGTTCGCTACCAGTTTCTTCATAGGTAACCGCAAATACTTCGGCTTGAATTTTTTTACACTTTCTTGATGTGCCTGTAAAGTGTTGATTAATACGCTTTTTTATATTTTTACTTTTGCCGATGTATATCAAGTCACCCTTTTCGTTGTGGATATAATAAATCCCAGTTTTGCTTGGCAAACTTTCTACTAAATCCAGTAATTTTGGTGACAATCCTTTTTTTATTTCTGCTTTTATAGAACTAATCAAAATTTCTTTTGCGACATCTTTTGCTAGCAGCATTTTAAATAATTTTACCGTTGCCATTGCATCGCCACTTGCTCTGTGCCTGTCAGTAACCGGAATTCCCAACGCTCGAACTAGTTTGCCCAAACTATAGGAAACTTGTCCTGGAATGAGTTTTTGAGACAGTTCTACAGTGCAGAGAGTTGGTCTTATAAAATCATATCCCAATCGAGTGAATTCGGTTCTCAGAATGCGATAATCAAATGAGGTATTGTGCGCCACTAAAATGCAGTCTTGCGTAATTTCAATAATTCGTTTAGCTATTTCATAGAATTTTGGTGCCGAACGCAACATCGCATTATTAATTCCAGTCAATTTCACCACAAACGGTTGAATGGGTTTTTCAGGATTAACCAAGCTGATGAATTGGTCAATTACTTCATGTCCATCAAATTTGTAGATAGCAATCTCTGTAATTCCTTCTTCGTTGAATTGTCCTCCGGTGGTTTCTATGTCGAGTATACAGTAAATTTTGTTTAAAGTTTAAGGTTTAAAAAGTTTAAAGTTGTTTTAACGTGAGCCAAATATACTACTTCCGATGCGAACCATAGTACTACCACAATCGATTGCCAATTGATAATCGCCAGACATTCCCATAGAAAGAGTATTCAGTTGGCAGTTTTGCTTCGCCAGTTCGCTATCGCTCGTGTCAGTTTTCAGTGATTTATATTTGTTAAATAATGATTTTAAATAGTCAAACTCTCGTTTTATTTGTTCTTGATTATCAGTAAATGTTGCCATTCCCATTAAACCAATAACGTTGATATTTGTCATTTTTTTAAACTCTTCAGAATTTAATAATTCTTCTAATTCATTTTCATCTAAACCGAATTTAGTTTCTTCTTCAGCAATGTGAATTTGCAATAAACAATCTACATTTTTTCGCCAACGAACAGCTTGACGGTTGATTTCTTTTAGTAATTTTAGACTGTCAACTCCGTGAATGAGTTTCACATAAGGAACCATGTATTTTACTTTGTTCGACTGAACATGACCAATCATATGCCATTCAATATCCTTTGGCATTTGCTGCCATTTTTCGGTCATTTCTTGGATTTTGTTTTCACCAAAAATGCGCTGACCAGCATGGTAAGCTTCCATTAAATCTTCGACAGGTTTGGTTTTGGAAACCGCAACAAGTGTTACGTGATTAGGAAGTTGGGATTTTATTTGGAGTAAATTTTCTTTTATTGGCATTTTATTTCATTCTATTTGTTTTTGAACACTGATTTAAGAAATCCATAAAATTTTAAAAATTTCTCTAACTTCTTATATCAGTGTTTCTATAAATTCATGTATTTTATCAAAATTACAACTCATAAACCATCAGTCCACTGCGGAACTTTGGTTCGATATAAGTACTCTTTGGTGGCATAATCAATCCATTGTCTGCCAAAGCCTTAATCTCTGAAATATCACTTGGGTAAAGCATAAAGCCAACTTCAAATTCGCCTTCGTCCACCAATTCTTTTATCGTAGCGATAGATTGTTTTCCCGGAATGTATTCAATGCGTTCGTCGTTTCGTAAATCTTCAATTCCCAATAGTGGTTGCAAAACTTTATCGTATAAAATTTGTGCATCGAGATTGTCTAAAATATGCTCAATAGTACTTTGTTGTTTGTAAAATAAAGCATAAAAACTTCCGTCAAGATACATTCCAAATTCGAATTTGCTTTGCGGTTTCCATAATTCTTGTTCTTTGTCTTTGATGATAAAATGTTCTGAAAGTTTTTCGAGAAAATCGTCTTTGGAATAGCCGTTTAAATCGCGAATTATCCGATTGAATTCATATATTTTCACATTACTTTCAGCAATCAGAAAGCTCATAAAATAGTTCAAATTCTCATTTCCTAAATGACTATCTTGGTCGTATAACATTTCCGCTGAAGCCGAACGATGATGTCCATCGGCAATATACAATTCTGGAATGTTTTCAAATTGTTTTGTTAACCAATTAATTTCTTCATCGGTTTCGATTTTCCATAGTTGGTGTTTTTCTTTATTCGTAGTGGAATAATTGTAAATAGGTTGACTTCTTTTCTTTTCAGAAATCCAATTGTTTAAAACATCACTATCTGGATAAGTGATTAGAACTGGTTCAGTATTAAAACGGGTTTGATGTAAATAATCTTTGAAATATTCCACCCGATATTGTAGCGTATCTTCATGTTTTTTGATGATATTGTTTTTATAATCATCGATTGAAGTCCCAGCAACAATTCCTGTGAAAGTTTGGCTTTTACTCTGAATTTCATAGAGAAAAAAAACAGGCTTTTCTTCTTCCATAAAAACGCCATCTTCTTTGAAATCTAGGTATTTGTGCGCAACACCTTTAAAACGTTTGTCCAAAGTGATTTTTTGCGAATGCATATAGGCAGGATGAATTACGTGTAAAAATGAATAAGGATTAAAACTTAACCAAGCGGCAAGCTCAGCCGAACTATAATCGTCATAGTTTCGACACGTTACTAACCCAATTTTATCTGGAGTTGGACGAACGGCTTTAAAGGGAATAATTTTGCTCATGTTACTTAACCACGAAGGTTACTAAGTTTTTCACGAAGGTCACGAAGATTTTTTGTGCTTTGTGCCTTCTTCGTGCGCTTTGTGGTTAAAATTTTATTTAAACTGCTTCGAAACTTTTTCCGCTTTTTTACTTTCGGAATAATCGTAAAAACCTTCTCCCGATTTTACACCCAATTTTCCAGCCATAACCATATTGACTAACAATGGGCAAGGCGCATATTTTGGATTTTTGAAACCGTCGTACATTACATTTAAAATAGAAAGACAAACGTCCAATCCAATAAAATCAGCCAATTGCAATGGTCCCATTGGATGCGCCATTCCGAGTTTCATTACGGTATCAATTTCTTGAACGCCAGCAACGCCGTTGTATAAGGTTTCAATACTTTCGTTGATCATTGGCATTAAAATTCTGTTGGCTACAAATCCCGGATAGTCGTTTACTTCCGTTGGTATTTTTCCTAATTTTACCGATAAATCCATGATGATTTTAGTCACTTCATCCGAAGTATTGTAACCACGAATAATTTCTACTAATTTCATAATCGGCACCGGATTCATAAAATGCATTCCGATTACTCTTTCTGGATGAACTACTTGCGCTGCAATTTGAGTAATAGAAATGGATGAAGTATTGGTTGCCAAAATCACATTATGGTTGCAAACTTCGCTTAATTGTTTGAAGATATTTAGTTTCAATGTTACATTTTCTGTGGCAGCTTCTACCACTAAATCACATCCAACAACACCATCTTTGATGTCGGTGTATGTGATTATATTTCCAATTGTTTTGTGTTTATCTGCTTCGGTGATTGTTCCTTTAGTAACCATTCTATCAAGGTTTGCCGCAATAGTAGCCATTCCTTTTTCTAACGATTTCTCAGAAACATCGATTAATTTTACGGTAAAACCGCTTTGGGCAAAAGTATGCGCAATTCCGTTGCCCATTGTTCCTGCACCTATTACAGCTATTGTTTTCATTATGTTTGTTTAGTTTGTATGTTTTAAAATTTCTATTTCTCGTCTAATTTCTTTCAGTAATTGTTCTTCGGTTGGAAGATATAATTGGTATTGACTCGCTAAAATTGAATTGTTATTTTCTGGTAATGAATATTTTACAACAGCATCGTTTTTATTGGCACAAAGTAAAATTCCTATGGTTGGTTTTTCGTGAGCTACTTTTTCAACTCGATCATAATAGTTGACATACATTTGAAGTTGTCCTAAATCTTCGTGTGTCAATTTATGTGTTTTAATTTCAAATAAGACAAAACATTGCAATAATCTATTATAGAAAACCAAATCTATATAAAACTCATCACCGTCTAAATGAATTCGTTTTTGACGTGCTACAAATGAAAAACCGTTTCCAAGTTCTAAAAGAAAATCATGAAGGTTGGTAATTATGGCTTGTTCAAAATCTTTTTCATAATAAGCACTTTCACGTTTTAGATTCAAAAATTCTAAAACTAATGGATCTTTGATGATTTCATTTGGATTAGTCGGAATAACTTCATTTCGAGCAACTGCCAAGACACTTTCTTTGTCATTACTCAACAATAGTCGTTCAAATAATTGACTATTTACTTGTCGTTCCATTTGACGAACCGACCAATTATTTTTTACCGTTTCTGCAATATAATATTCTCTTTTGTCTTCATTATCAATACTTAAAAGTAATTTATAATGAGTCCAACTCAATTGCGTCCGCAGTGAGGACGCAATTGGAAAAGTTCTATAAAATTGTCTGTAACGTTCTAATTGTCTTACAGAAAATCCGCTTCCATATTCAGGTTGCAGTTGTTCGGATAAATACTTTATTAAAAAATTACCATAATCTGCTCTGTCTTTTCCTTGCTGTTCTTCGTTAAAAATTCGCTCGCCAATATGCCAATACATAATCGTTCTATGATGGTCAACACTTCGAATAGCGGTTTGCTTAGCATTAGCTATTAAAGTTTTTATTTCATATATTAAATTTTGGGAAAGGTTCATTTACTAATTTTAAAAGTTTCAGTTTTCAGGTTTACACAAAACCATAAAACTTTAAACTTGAAACAAAATTATTTTTCATTCATACTATCAATAATCATATACGCCACACGCAATGCTTCGGTTCCATCTTCTAAAGTTACAATTGGAGTTGTATTGTTATTGATAGCATCAGCAAAAGTTTCCAATTCATCAAGGATAGCATTGTTGTGACTTACTTCGGGATTATTGAAATAGATTTGCTTCTTTTCGCCTTCGGCATTTTGCAAGATCATATCAAAATCGCCAGGAACTTCAGGAGCTTCTTTCATTTTTACTACTTCACAAATTTTGTCTAAATAATCAACTGAAATGTAAGCGTCTTTTTGAAAGAAACGGGATTTACGCATGTTTTTCATGGAAATTCTACTCGATGTAATATTAGCAACGCAGCCATTTTCAAACTCAATGCGAGCATTGGCAATATCTGGAGATTGGCTCAAAACCGAAACGCCACTGGCATGAACCGCTTTGACTTTTGATTTTACCACACTCAAAATAGCATCAATATCATGAATCATCAAATCTAAAACAACAGGAACATCAGTGCCACGAGGATTAAATTCTGCTAAACGATGCGTTTCAATAAACATTGGGTTTTCAATTTGATCTTTTACAGCAATAAAGGCAGGATTGAAACGTTCTACGTGACCAACTTGTCCTTTTACGTTGTATTCTTTGGCTAAAGCAATAATTTCTTCAGCTTCGGCAACAGTTGTAGAAATAGGTTTTTCAATAAAAACATGTTTGCCACTTTTGATGGAAACTTTAGCACATTTGTAATGCGAAAGAGTAGGAGTTACAATATCTATAACATCAACAGCATGAATTAATTTAGCAATGGTATCAAATTGTTTATACCCAAATTCGGCAGCAATTTTCGCTCCGTTTTCGTGGTTTTCGTCATAAAAACCAACGAGTTCGTATTTATCTGATTGATTTAATAATCGTAAATGTATTTTTCCGAGATGTCCTGCACCTAAAACGCCAACTTTAAGCATAAAAATAAATTTTATCAAAAGTAGCATTTTAGTTTAATTTTTAAAAGTTTAAGTTCCGAAACTTCGGTTTAAAAGTTAGTTTAGCTAAGGTATTTGTTTTTTGATATTTTCCGTTTATTTTTACTGAACTTAAAACAGCCCAAATTGAAAAATACAAGTAAACACGAAGGTCTTCGAAATCAATTAGCCAAGCAACTAGAAGAAAAAGGAATATTGGACAAAAGAGTATTGGAAGCCATAAAGTTGATTCCACGACATCTATTTTTGGACTCTAGTTTTGAAGATTTTGCTTATCAAGATAAAGCATTTCCTATTGCGGCAAATCAAACTATTTCTCAACCTTATACAGTGGCATTTCAAACACAGTTACTTCAGGTAAAGACAGGCGATAAAATCCTAGAAATAGGAACAGGCTCAGGTTATCAAACAGCGGTTTTAGTGGCGATGGGAGCAAAAGTGTATTCTGTAGAAAGACAAAATGAATTGTTTAAAACTACCAAAGCGTTGTTGCCTAAATTAAATATCCATCCTAAATTCTTGTCTTTTGGAGATGGTTATAAAGGTTTACCAGATTACGCACCATTTGACAGTATAATAGTAACTGCTGGTGCGCCAATTATTCCGAAAGCACTTATGGCGCAATTAAAAATAGGAGGAAGATTGGTTATTCCATTGGGCAAAGACAAACAAATTATGACCATGCTTATCCGAAAAAATGAAACTCAATTTGAAAAACATGAGTTTGGAGAATGTCGTTTTGTTCCTTTGTTAGAAAATAAAAACTAATAAGCTTTTTTTATTCTATCAATATCTCTTTTCACATCTTGTTCTTTCAAACTCTCGCGCTTGTCATATGTTTTCTTACCGCGACAAAGTCCGATTTCTAGTTTAGCAATTCCTTTTTCATTAGTAAAAAGGCGTAATGGAATAATAGTCAATCCTTTGGTATCTAAAGCTCTTTCTAGTTTTTTTAACTCTCTTCTATTAAGTAATAGTTTACGTTCACTTTTAGCTTTATGGTTAAACTGATTTCCATATAAATACTCATCGATTTGAGTATTAATGGCAAATAATTCATGATTGTTGAATTCACAAAAACCCTCAGTTATATTTGCTTTACCAAGTCGAATTGATTTAATTTCGGTTCCTGTTAAAACTATTCCAGCAGTGTAATTTTCGATTATTTCATAATCAAATCGTGCTCTTTTGTTTAGGATGTTGACCGTTTTTAACATAGGATTGCAAATGTAGTAACAATTGTATAATTTCAATATAACAATTAAATTTTTAAAGATGAAACTATGTTTTTTAAAATTTGCTTTTCAAGTTTTAAATAAAATAATATCACGTTTTATACGTTGTAGCAAAAAAAGTTCTAAATTGCAGTAATCAAACCAATAAAAACCAACACTATGCTTAAAAAAAACACTAAAAGTTTCCCTAGTTTTATTACTGATTTTTACAGCTTGTTCAAGAGAAGAAGATCAAAGTGAAAGTGCTATTGTAATCGAAGAGTCCCAGAAAAACCCTTTAACACCTAGTCAAATTAATGCTAAAATTGATGAAAGTCTTACTACAAAAGGTGTATTCAATTGGAGTGAAGCATCGTCTCATTTGCTCTGGAGCGCAATTGTAAACGGAAATAATATCGTAACAATTGGCTTTGGGAATACTAAGAGCAATTTTGAACGTTTAAAAACCACTAATAACACTAAAATGCAAAGTGATTTGTTAGAAATCATAATGAGATATGAGACATCTACTGTAGACAAAATTCTAATTGCTGCAGACATTGATTTAAATTTAATGGATGTAATCATTGAAAAGCAAGAAACAATAATCGCATTAAGAAAATCTAAATTTATACGATATATCGAACCAGCTGATTACAGTTATATACAAGTTCGCGATGCTGAAAACCGTACAGGTTCTTTTTCCAATTCAACTAACTCCTCATCAAGCTCTGGTTGTGGTTTTGAGTCACAAGTTTTAGCCACTGCCGACTTCACTACTACAACGCCAAATGCTAAAGTGCCATGGACATTTACCAGACACAACATACCCAATGCATGGAATATTAGCACAGGAAGAGGTATTACGATAGGAATAATTGATACCGGTGTTTCTCCAAACCAGTCGCTGTTGGGTTCTAATTTTAATAATGGACTTTCTACTGGAAGGACGATTCAAAAAAATGGTGTTTACATCGACTCGATTTGGCCTTGGAGCACTACAACAGATGGTGTAAATGATTTATGCGGACATGGTACAAGCATGGCTTCTGTAGCTGCTGCACCACGAAAAGATCGAGGTTTACCTGTTGGAGTGGCCTATAATTCAAATTTAGTGACTTATCGCGCGGCTACCAATGTTGTTATTGATGGATTTCAAGAGCAAGAAGCAGTTAAAAAAGCTTTCACCGCTTTAGGTAATAATACCAACGTAAGAATAATATCAATGTCAATGGGACATATGTTTTCCGTAGGTAAAATAGAAGACGCTATAAAATTTGCGCATGCAAGAGGAAAACTAATTTTCTGTGCTGCCGGAACCTCCACAAGTTTTACCACTTTTGTCGGGGTTATTTTCCCAGCTTGGATGCCTGAAACAGTTGCTGTAACTGGCGTTAGAGAAGGAACCACATTGCAAGCATGTAGCAATTGCCATACTGGCGGTAAAGTTGAATTTACAGTAGCTATGCAAAGAGCTTCTACTGGTAACACGGTACCCATCAGTAGTTACTATGAAAATCAGACCGACTATGTTGGCGGATCATCTGTTGCTACTGCAACAACTGCGGGAATTGCAGCTTTAGTTTGGTCTAAAAACCCGTCGTGGACTAGAGAGCAAGTACTAACTAAAATGAGACAATCGGCTAATTTATTTCCTAATCGTAGTTCTCAATTTGGTTTTGGAAATGTGAATGCATTTTTAGCGGTTCAATAAAAAAATAAATTTAAATCAAAAACCATCCGTTTTATTCGGATGGTTTTTTTATTGTTTTAATCGCTAAATTTACACCATGGATAACGACAGTTCAAAAAATCCTCTACACGGTATAACCCTTCAAAAAATAGTGGAAACGCTTGTCGACTTTTATGGTTTTGACACGCTAGGAGAATTAATAAGAATAAAGTGCTTCAATGAAAATCCTAGCATCAAATCAAGTTTAACCTTTTTAAGAAAAACAGATTGGGCAAGAAAAAAAGTAGAAGAATTATACATTAAAACGCTTCCAAAATTAAAATAGCTATTTCTTGAAATTTCTTTTCAATAAAGAATAAATCACAGTGTCTAAAAATTCTCCTTCCCAGTACTCATTTTCAATATAATGCGCTTCTTTTACAAATCCATTTTTTTGTAAAACTCGTTCAGAAGCTTTGTTTCTTGGATCAATATTAGCTTCTATAGCATGTAAATTCATTTGTTCAAAACCATAAGTAACTACAGCTTTAATAGCTTCAGTGATATAGCCTTGACCATAAAATTCGGGTAATGAGGTATAACCTATTTCTGCACGATGATTTTTATTGTCAATTTTATAGTTTCCGATGATGCCAAAAATTTTAGGATTTCCTTTCAAGGTAATTCCCCAGTTAATTCCCGTATTATTTAGTATTTTATCTTCAATTTGCACAAGATGAGCAAGCGCATCTTCTTTAGTTTTTGCCAGTGGTCGCGGTATGTATTTCATAACTTCTGGATTGCCGCGAAGCGCAAGTACTTCTTCAAAATCATTTTCGTGTAAACGGCGCAATAATAATCGCTCTGTCTCTAAATTTTGAAAAGGGTGAAAGTTAATGACTAGCATAATTCTGGATTTGTGTAAATTTATAAAATTTCAATACTATAACAGAATTCCTTGCTGCAATTAACCTGAAGCAGTTGGATAGCTTCTTTTTCCTTGATATTACCGGAAGCGGTGTCAGTATCTGCATAACCTAGCCAAGGTTCCAAGCAAATAAAAGGTGCATTTTGTTTTGTCCAAATGCCAAAGTTCGGAAAATCTTGAAAATTAAAATGTAAAATTGGTTTTTCATTTTCCATTACGGTTATCGATTTTGAGTTCATACTTTTAATAACTAAAGCATCATTTACAAACAAATTGTAGTGTAACGCTAAGCTTTTATTTTTTAATTCAATTACTTGCTTTTCTTCAGACAACAAATCATTTTTTAATGTATAACTCGTTAGTTTACTATCGTCTTTAAAAAAAAGAGAGTAGTTTTCAATGTTTTTTGCTAAAGCAAAAGCTGGATGTCCGCCAATTGAAAACGGCATTTCGCATATACTGTTATTTGTTACATGATAACCAATTACCAATTTATTATCTACTAAAGTATATTTAACTTGCAGTTCGAATTCAAAAGGATAAACTAGCAACGTTTCCGTTGAAAATTGTAAAGAAAAATGTGCTTCACTTTCTGTGTGATGAATTAACTCAAAATTCATGTCTCTAGCAAATCCATGTCGGCTTAATTGGTAGGTAGTTTCTTTGTATGTGTAGCAATTATCTTTTAGCGTGCCAACTATTGGAAATAAAATTGGAGCGTGTTTTGCCCAGTATTTAGGATTTCCTTCCCATAAATAATTTCTTTTTGAACTATTTTTTACTACAGATGTTAGTTCAGCTCCTTTCAGATTTATAGTTGCAGTTAAGTGACTATTTGAAATTTTTATGTTCATTAAAATTACCCGTTGGGTGTAATTATTTGAAGTAAAATAAATTGATTAGATATTGGTCAAGATACTGAAATGGAGTATCTTGAAGTCGTAAAACAAACAATATCTATGTCAAATATAGTAAAAAAATATTTAAGAGTTTTAGAAGTTATAAGTTCTTTGAATTGTGAATTAGAATTTAAATCAGGTGTTGGTAGAAAAGA